>NZ_CBCHRQ010000070.1:0-6485 GCF_965064355.1 Aquiluna sp. | reverse complement strand
CAGCCATCGAGCATGGATGTTCGTCTGGATCGCTTCTTTAGACTTTTTGACAACCACAAGTACCCGTTTATTGACCCGCGCGAGCAGCAGGATGACCTCACCCGCTTTGTTGAGGTCGACAAGGACGAGGCTTTCATCCTGCACCCGGGTGAATTCGTCTTGGGTTCAACCTTTGAATTCGTATCGCTACCAAATGACATCGCAGCTCGCCTAGAGGGCAAGAGTTCACTCGGTCGCCTTGGTCTTTTGACTCACTCCACCGCAGGATTTGTTGACCCAGGTTTCCAGGGCCACGTGACACTTGAGCTTTCCAACACCGCAACCCTGCCAATCAAGCTTTGGCCGGGAATGAAGATTGGCCAGCTTTGCTTCTTCCAGCTTTCCTCCGAGAGCGAGAACCCATACGGCAGCTCGAAGTATGGCTCTAGATACCAGGGCCAGCGCGGTCCAACCGCTTCGCGCAGCCACCTAAATTTCCAAATCACAGACGTGGGCAACAAGCCGCTCTAGAAACCCCGGCCACTTCTTTGAAAGCGCTAGTCGTTTAGCGCTTTCTTCAAAGACTCGATTTGAGCGTGAGACAGCCCCTTAACTAAATGGCCAAATACCAATGCCGGATTATCAGTTTTCTCAAGAGCAGCGAGCATTGCCGAAGCGGTGTTTTGCTCGCGAGAGCTGGTTGATTTGAATAGGAAGGTTCGGCCTGAAGCTTGTTCGCGACCAACCAGTCCCTTATGGCTAAGTCTTGAGAGCACGGTCAATACCGTTGTGATCGCAAGATCGTCGTCGCCCAAAAGCGCAAGAATCTGCTGAGAGGTTAGGCCCTCAGGTCGATCCCACAGGCAGCCGAGAATCTGTGATTCCAGCTCACCCTGCTTACGCTTATTGCTCATGCAGTAATTCTACAAGGTGTAGAGAACCGAAAGCTGATTAAATCTAGGACTTAGGCGCAATAACTGGCTTGACGGTCAGCAGCAGGATCGCTCCAACTACCAAGATCGCCATCAAGCCCAGGATTCCCCAAATCGGTGAGAAGGACGCGACAAAGAACGTCCAAGCGGCTGGAGCCAAGAAGCTGACCGCACGACCGGTAGTGGCGTAAAGGCCAAAGGCCTCACCCTGCTTATCGTCTGCGGAAAGACGAGACATCATGGTGCGCGAGGCCGCTTGAGCTGGTCCTACGAAGGTGCAGAGGAAAAGACCGAAACCAAAGAAGGCAATCGTTCCCGCGCTGGCGAAGGCAAATACTCCAAGACCGCCAAGCATCACACCAACAAGCGAGATAAGGACAACGGTTCTCGATCCAATGCGGTCCTCAAGAAACGCTCCGATGAATGCACCAAAGCCAGCAACGACGTTGGCTGCGATGCCAAACAGGATTATCTCGGTGAGACCAAGACCAAATGCTAGGCCGCCAAGAACTGCTCCGTATGCGAAGACGCCGTTTAGGCCATCGCGATAAACCGCGGAAGAGATAAGGAACTTGAGCAGGTTCGGGTTTTCTTTGCTCATCTTCGCTAGCGAGCTGAACAGCTTCGAGTAGGCGGCAAAGATCGATTCTTTTTCGGAACCAGGAATTGGCTTCGCCTCTGGAACATTCAGCATCAGTGGGGTTGAGAAGATCAATACCCACAACATGCTGATGATCATCACGACTCGGACCGAAAGCGCAGCGGTGTCCGGGATTCCCATTAGTTCCGCACCACCGAATTGGATAATCCAGAGCGCCATAACCAAAAGCACAATGCCACCCATGTAGCCAAGGCCCCAGCCAAACTGGCTTACCCGACCGCGATCCTTTGGCTTTGCAACCTCATTGAGCATCGAGTTGTAGTTGACGGTTGCGAATTCGAAGAAGATTCCACCAACGGCCAAAAGCGTTAGCCCAAAGAAGAAAAAGTCATTGCTTGGCTGCACGAAGAACATCAATCCAATGGTTCCCGCGAACAGCCAGGTGTTGATCATTAGCCACATCTTCTTGCGACCGGAGGTATCGGCTCTGCGACCAACAATCGGCGCAATCAGAGCAATCAAGACACCGGCAATGATGCCTGAAATACCCAACCAGGTGCCGGTGTACTGGTCGGCTTCCTCAGGAGAGAGCCCAGTAGGGGCAAATGCACTGTCGGTGATGTAGCGACCGAAGATAAAGGAGGTGACAACAGTTGGGAAGGACTGAGACGCCCAGTCCCACATTGCCCAGGAAAGAGTGCCCTTTGGTTTTGATGATGCAACGATGCGATCTGTCATGTGCGCCACATTACTCCGCCTAACGGGCGTTTTTCTAACCAACACGTGAATTGTTAGATGCAGAGTTGCAATGCATTTCAGAGCCCGAGTTGAGAGCAAAGTTGAGTCACTCACACTCAACTCTCAGGATTAGATCCTTGACATTGGGGTTATCTATATGGAAACTTGAGTCTATGTGGCTCAACTTGAGCAACAAAGGCTTCAAATAAAGGAGAAAACAATGGGTAGAGCAGTAGGAATCGACCTAGGTACCACCAACAGCGCGGTAACCGTGTTGGAGGCTGGCGAGCCAAAGGTAATTGCAAACGCAGAGGGCTTTAGAACCACCCCTTCGGTGGTGGCCTTCACCAAAGATGGCAACATCTTGGTCGGCGAGACAGCTAAGCGTCAGAACGTAACCAATGTTGACCGCACCGTATCTTCGGTGAAGCGTCACATGGGAACCACTTGGAAGTTCAAGGTTGACGACAAGGAGTACACCCCTCAGGAGATCTCCGCTCGCATCTTGATGAAGCTAAAGCGCGACGCCGAGACCTATCTTGGCGAGAGCGTGACCGACGCGGTTATTACCGTTCCGGCTTACTTCAACGACGCTGAGCGTCAAGCAACCAAGGAAGCCGGCGAGATCGCTGGCCTAAACGTACTTCGCATCATCAACGAGCCAACCGCTGCCGCACTGGCATACGGCTTAGACAAGGGTAAGGAAGACGAGCTAATCCTCGTATTCGACCTCGGTGGTGGAACCTTCGACGTATCTCTACTTGAGGTCGGCAAGGACGATGACTTCTCAACCATTCAGGTTCGCTCAACCTCAGGAGATAACCGCCTGGGTGGAGATGACTGGGACCAGAGACTGGTTGACCACTTGGTTAAGAAGTTCAAAGAGACCACCGGTGTTGATGTTGCAAACGACAAGATCGCTCTGCAGCGTCTAAAGGAAGCTTCCGAGCAGGCCAAGAAGGAACTGAGCCAGTCGCTATCGACTCAGGTTCAGCTTCCATACCTATCTTTGACCGAATCGGGACCAGCGAACCTGGACGAGACCATCACCCGTGCTCAGTTTGAGTCGCTAACTCAGGACCTACTAGAGCGCACCCGCAAGCCATTCCAGGACGTGATCAAGGAAGCCGGCGTCAAGGTTGGCGACATCGCCCACGTTGTAATGGTTGGTGGATCGACCCGTATGCCAGCAGTCTCCGAGCTAGTGAAGTCACTTCTTGGCGGCCAGGAGCCTAACAAGGGTGTAAACCCTGACGAGGTGGTATCGGTTGGTGCTGCACTGCAGGCCGGCGTTATCAAGGGTGAGCGCAAGGACGTGCTTTTGATTGACGTTACCCCGCTGGCTCTAGGCATTGAGACCAAGGGAGGCATCATGACCAAGCTGATCGAGCGCAACACTGCTATCCCGACCAAGCGAAGCGAAACCTTCACTACCGCCGATGACAACCAGCCTTCGGTATCGATCCAGGTATTCCAGGGTGAGCGCGATTTCACCAGGGACAACAAGTCACTTGGAAACTTCGAGCTAACCGGTATTGCCCCAGCTCCACGCGGCATCCCACAGATCGAGGTCACCTTCGACATCGATGCCAACGGTATTGTGCACGTTTCCGCTAAGGACAAGGGCACTGGCAAGGAGCAGTCGATGACCATTACCGGTGGTTCTTCGCTTTCAACCGAAGACATCGAGCGCATGGTCAAGGACGCCGAAGAGCACGCAGCTGAAGACAAGAAGCGTCGCGAAGAGGCAGAGACCCGCAACCAGGCCGAGCAGCTTGCCTACTCGACCGAGAAGCTAATCAAGGACAACGACGACAAGTTACCTGAAGAGGTAAAGACCGAGGTTCAGGCCGACGTTGATGCCCTCAAGTCAGCACTTGCCACCGACGACATCGAAGCGGTAAAGAGCGCTCAGGAGAAGCTAATGACCTCTCAGCAGAAGCTAGGCGAGGCAATCTATGCCGCGCAGCCTGCCGAGGGCGAGGCTGCTCCAGAAGCATCCGCCGAAGACGTTGTTGACGCCGAGGTTGTTGAGGATGAGGACGACAAGGACAAGAAGTAATGTCCCAGGACAATCCTCACTCTCAAGATCCTGCGCCTCACGAAGGCGATCAGCCTGAGGAAATGACTGAGGAGGGCTCACCAGTTGAGCCCGAATCAGCCTCCTCAGAGACTGATCCAATCGATCGAGAACTCGAGATCTTCCAGGACATGCAACGACTGCAGGCAGACTTTGTGAACTATCGAGCACGCGTTGAGCGTGACAGGGGTGCAGAGCGCCAGGCAGCAATTGCCGAGGCAATTCGCGCATTCCTACCGGCCCTTGATGATCTAACCCGCGCCCAGGCGCATGGCGATCTGGAAGAGGGCTCGCTAATGGCCGCAATTGCAACTAAATTGCGAAATGCGGGAGACAAGTTCGGACTGGTCTCATTTGGTGCAAAGGGCGACAAGTTTGACCCTGAGCTTCACGATGCACTGGTGCAGAACCCAAACCCTGAGGTTACTGAGGCGGTAATCGCGGACGTAATCGAACCCGGCTACCGGATCGGCGAGCGCATGCTGCGCCCGGCGAAGGTAGCAGTATTCGTTCCTGCGGAGTAGGTGAACTAAATGGCATCTCAAGACTGGGTAGAAAAGGATTTCTACAAGATCCTTGGCGTTGCCAAGGACGTTCCCGAGGCCGAGCTAAAGAAGGTTTACCGCAAGCTGGCCAAGGCTAATCACCCTGATCTACACCCGGGTGATGCCAAGGCTGAGGCTCGATTCAAAGACATCTCCGAGGCTTATGACGTGCTCTCCGATAAGGAGCAGCGCAAAGAGTATGACGCGATTCGTGCGATGGGCGGCGGCGCTCGCTTTCAGCAGGGACCTGGTTCTTCTGGCGGCTTCGAGGATGTTTTTAGCAACATCTTTGGCGGCGGCGGAGGATTCCCTCAGGGCGGGTTTGGTGGTTTCGGTGGTTTTGGTGGACCGCAGCGCGGTCAGGACCTAACTACCTCTTCAACCATTGACTTCATTGACTCAATTAAGGGCACCACGCTAAAGATCAACGTCGGCAACGAGATGGTGACCCTCAAGGTTCCAGCCGGTATTCAAGATGGCCAGAAGCTAAAGCTTTCTGGCAAGGGTCAATCCTCACCAAATGGCGGCCCAAAGGGCGATTTGGTTGTCAGCATCAAGGTCAAGACCCATCCGGTTTTCTCTCGCGATGGCGACAATGTCCGAGTCACAGTGCCGGTAACCATTGCCGAGGCGATCCTGGGTGCAACCATTCAGGTGCCGCTTCTAGGAGAAGCACCGGTCAAACTAAAGGTTGCTCCGGGAACTCCAAATGGCCGCACCCTCAGGGTGAAAGGTAAAGGCGTTCAGCGCCCTGGCAAAGAGGGTGACCTGTTGGCAACCGTTGAAATTGCGGTTCCTTCGCATGTGAACGAGAAAGCTAAGGCCCTAATTGAGCAATTTGATAAAGAATTGCCTGAGGAAGACCCAAGAGCAGATCTAATTCAACGAGCCGGAACGCTCTAGGGACAAGGAGGCGAGGATGGAACTCAACGAGAACACCCCGCTGTTTGTCATTTCGGTCGCGGCCGAGCTTGCCAATATGCACCCGCAGACTCTTCGTCAGTATGACCGCATGGGTTTGGTTTCACCGACCAGAACCCTGGGTCAGTCCCGCCGCTACACAATGACCGATGTCGCAAAGCTTCGAGAGATTTCAAGACTTTCCCAAGAGGGCGTATCGCTTGAGGGAATCAGACGAGTTCTCGAACTTGTCACCGAAAATCAAGATTTGAAAAACCGCGTTAGAGACCTAGAAGTTGAGCTTGCAAACCAAGTGATGAACCAACCAGGCAAACGAGTCTTTGCCGCGGGTGATCAGGGCGTTGTCAGCCTAAGTCCAGGTCAGCGTCCAGAACGCAGTGGTTCTGTTGTGCTTTGGCGCAGGACGCGCTAAAACCGCTCGCTAGATATTCCCTTTGCGGAACGGGCTGGACTGTTACTTACTTGAGATTGGCTCTCTCACTAAACTTTGGGCTATGTCGACTAACGAGCCAAACCGTTCCTACGGACAGGGTGCACAGGGTGAAATTGCTCCAGCAACAAAGAGCAAGATCGGTTTCTGGGCCCGCCTGAGATACAACTTCGATAACTCAATTGCCAAGGCCGGCACCTTCGTGCTTTACGTCTTGCTTTTGATGATGGTGATTGCCCTGATCATGGTTGGCGTCAAG
>NZ_CBCHRQ010000069.1:0-6527 GCF_965064355.1 Aquiluna sp. | reverse complement strand
CGGGTTACGGCACGGGTGTAGGGGGTAGAGGCAGCGACCCGCTGCTGGGCTTTCTGAATTCTCGATGCCGAGATCAGCTCCATTGCACGGGTAATCTTCTTGGTCGTCTTGGCAGACTTAATCTTCTGCCTGTAGACCCGAAGTTGCGCACCCATAACCTAAACCCTTACCTATTCCTTATCGCTTCTGAATAACAATCTTCTCTTGGCCGACCTGCTCGTCAGCTAGAGCCTTGACTTCTTCTTTACCGGCCTTGACTAGTGGCTCACCGGTGTGAAGCTGGAACATCTTCTTGAAGTGCTCGATTGCCTTCTCAAGCTCGTTGACAGTGTCGTCTTCTAGCTTCTCGGTCTCACGAATCACAGTCAGTGCCGAAGTGTTGCGCTTTAGGTAGTCCAAGAACTCGCGCTCAAAGCGCAGGATGTCCTGAACTGGAACCTCATCTAGCTTGCCAGTGGTACCGGCCCAGATCGAAACGGTCTGGTCCTCAACTGGGTATGGCGAGAACTGAGGCTGCTTTAGAAGCTCGGTCAATCGTGCACCACGTGCAAGCTGCTTACGGCTAGCTGCATCTAGGTCAGATGCGAACATAGCGAATGCCTCTAGCGAGCGGTACTGAGCTAGCTCTAGCTTCAGAGTTCCGGAAACCTTCTTGATGCCCTTTAGCTGTGCCGCACCACCAACACGGGATACGGAGATACCCACGTCGATAGCTGGACGCTGGTTGGCGTTGAAGAGGTCTGACTGCAAGAAAATCTGACCGTCGGTGATCGAGATCACGTTGGTTGGAATGTATGCAGAAACGTCGTTTGCCTTGGTTTCGATGATTGGAAGTCCAGTCATCGAACCGGCACCCATGGCGTCTGACAACTTGGCACAACGCTCTAGTAGGCGGGAGTGCAAGTAGAAGACGTCACCTGGGTAAGCTTCGCGGCCTGGTGGGCGGCGTAGTAGTAGCGATACCGCGCGGTAGGCCTCGGCCTGCTTCGATAGGTCATCAAAAATAATTAGAACGTGCTTGCCGCCGTACATCCAGTGCTGACCAATTGCGCTACCGGTGTAAGGAGCTAGGTACTTGAAACCAGCTGGGTCAGATGCAGGAGAAGCCACGATGGTGGTGTACTGCATTGCGCCAGCCTCTTCCAAGGCTGCCTTCACACCAGCAATGGTGGAACCCTTCTGGCCGATAGCAACGTAGATGCAGCGAACCTGCTTGTTTACATCTCCCGATAGCCAGTTGTCGCGCTGGTTGATGATTGCGTCAACCGCAATTGCAGTCTTACCGGTCTGGCGGTCACCAATGATTAGCTGACGCTGTCCGCGACCAACTGGGATCATGGCGTCGATTGCCTTGATACCGGTCTGTAGTGGCTCGTGAACGCTCTTACGGTCCATAACGCCAGGAGCCTGAAGCTCAAGAGCTCGAAGACCCTCGCTCTTGATCTCGCCTAGACCATCGATAGGTGCACCCAGTGGGTTTACCACGCGGCCAAGGTAAGCGTCTCCAATTGGAACAGAGAGCACCTCACCGGTGCGGTAGACCTCCATACCAGCTTCGATACCGGTGAATTCACCTAGAACTACAACACCGATCTCGCGCTCGTCGAGGTTTAGGGCTAGACCCAAGGTGCCGTCCGAGAAGCGCAATAGCTCATTGGCCATTGCACTTGGCAGTCCTTCGATGTGAGCAATACCGTCGCCAGCGTCGATGACGTAGCCGACCTCTTGCTTGTCGGTTCCCTGCGGCTCAAAGGACGAAACGAAGTCCTTCAGGGCATCCCGAATTTCATTCGGGTTGATCTTGAGCTCTGACATTGGTTCCTCTGCTTCTTTTGGTTAGTTCAGTTGCAAACGTGCGTGGTTGAGTTTGGTGAGAAGGGTGGCGTCAATGACCTCACCGTTCACGGCGACGTGAACGCCACCTATTACATCTTCCGAAACCTCAACATTTAGCTGAAGTTTGCGGCCGAAACTTGCGGTTAGGGCGTTGCCCAACCTCTGTAGCTGGTCATCGCTGAGTGGCTTAGCGACGGTTATCAGAGCAACTGACTCCCCCGCTACCTGGGCTAGGCAGCTGCCGTAGTTCTCAAGCACGGCTGCATATCTCTTTACGCTGTGGCTAAGAACTGCCTGCAGAGCTAGAAGCTCGGCAGCTGCCGAAAGCTTCCCAGAAATAAGCGACTTCACAAGTGCTTGCTTCTGCTCACCCGATGCACGGTTAGAGCTAAGTGCTAGCTCCAACTCGTTGTCCTGGGCGATTACCTGCTCTAGCGAGAACAGCTCAGCCTGTAGGGCGTGAGCGTCGCTGCTAACTCCGGCAACCACTCGCACCGCAAGCTGCTCTGCAACCTTCGCGATGTCGCGAGTGGCAGACCAGCGTAGCTTTGCAAGCGTGATGGTTAGGTTGAGGGAAGCATCCGAGAGTTTGCCGCCAAACACTGACCTAATCACCTTCTCCTTGCCTGCTACTGCGGCGGAAGGATCCGTCAGTAACGAGCGCAACTGCGCGCTCTGCTGCAAGGCATTGGCAACCGCAAACAATTCTGCTGCGGTTTGAAGGCTCAGGCCAGATAGCGATCCGAGCGCTTGCTCGGCCGCTAGTTTGGCTGCTCTGGTACTGGATGCCACTTGTTGTTACGCCCTCTTACCCTCAAGCTCAGAGATGAAGTCGTCGACAACCTTGTTAGCGACGGCGTCTTCCTGGAGCTTCTGCCCGACGATTCGAGAAGCAAGTTCAATCGCAAGCTCACCGATCTCGGCACGAAGGACGCGCTGGGCGACCTCACGCTCTGCCTCGAGAGAGTTCTTGACTGTCTGCTGTAGGCGTTCTGCCTCGGCTGCCGCCTGAGCCTTCATCTCTGCCAGGATGGCGGCTCCTTCAGAGCGTGCCTCCTCGCGGATAGAAGATGACTCACTGCGCAACTTGGCCTGCTCGGCCTCGATGAAAGCAGTGCGCTCTTCGGCAGATCGCTGGGCAGCCTCGGCCTCGGCCAAGCGTCCTTCGATTGCCTTAGCGCGCTCATCGAGCATCTTCTTGAATCCAGGCAGAACCTTGAACCAGAAGAAGGTCAGCAGAACAACAAAGACAACCGATGACCAGGTGATGTCATACCAAGCCGGAATCAACGGGTTAGGTGCTTCTGCACCCTCCTCCGCTGCGGCGGCAAGAATCCTTGAAATCATCGTTTACCTTTTGCTTAGACGAAGATGAATGGGGTAGCTAGACCGATAAGCGCAAGCGCCTCGGTGAAGGCGATACCTAGCCACATGGTGACCTGTAGCTTGCCTGCTAGCTCTGGTTGACGTGCGATGGACTCGATGGTCTTAGAAACAACAAGACCTACACCGATTCCTGGACCGATTGCGGCTAGGCCGTAACCAACCACTGCGATGTTGCCGGATAGTTCGGCGATGTTAACTGCGTCCACTTGATTTCCTTCCGTGGGGTTTATTTAGTGTTCGTCTGCCAATGCCAACTGAATGTAGACAGTGGTCAGAAGTGTAAATACGTATGCCTGCAAAACCGCAACCAAAATCTCGAAGATTGTGAAGGCAAATCCGAAGACGAGAGTACCTGCTCCAAAGAGCTTGAACAAACCATCGGCTTCGAAGAAGAAGAACTGCGTCGCAGAGAAACACAAAACCAAAAGCAGGTGACCGGCGATCATGTTCATCAATAGACGAAGGGCCAGGGTCACTGGGCGAAGAATAAAGGTCGAAAGCAGCTCAATTGGAGTTACCAGAACGTAGAAAGGCTTTGGAACGCCTGCTGGGAACAGTGCGTTTGAGAAGAACTTCGCGCCATGCTTGCGAACACCCGCGTAGATGAAAGTTACGTAGGCCACAGCTGCCAAAACCAGTGGCAGTCCAACCACCGAGCTACCCGCGATGTTTGCAAACGGAATGATTCCGGTGATGTTCATGCCCAGAACCATGAAGAAGATGGTGGTTAGTAGCGGCAGGAAGCGATCGCCATCCTTCTCACCGAGCTGGTCGTGCGCAATGTTCTTTCGAACAAAGTTCAACGCCATTTCTCCAAGCAGCTGGAAGCGACCAGGAACCACGTTTCCGGTTCGAACTGCCTTGTTGAATGAACGGGTGAAGAGATAGAACAGAACTAGCAACACTGCAAGCACGATCAAACGAATCATCATGATTCGGTTAATTGCAAAAACCGTGCCCTCAAAGGCAACGATCTCCGGGTAGAACTCCATGATCGAAGGTGGGTGGAATCCGCCCTCTTCGGCCGCAAACAGAGTCAGTGCACTAAACAGCTTCATACTCCTGGCTTGGGCGGCGTAGTAAACCCCGCGGGTGGTCTAAGGAATTCTTCCAAAGTTTATAGGAGGAATTCCTCTTCTAAACCCCTAAATCCAAAAAACTAATCCCGCGAATCAATAGTTGGAATGCGGGAGCGAAGCACCACCCAAGAATCAATGCCTAGGCTGCCCAAAACGCTCAACACAATGGCGAAAAACAGGGTCGGTCCGTGAATAAAGTCCATTCGCTGAAGCGCTGCCAAAAGGACAGCAAAAAGCACGATCTTGAGAAGCCAACCGCCCAGCACCAGGCCATAGAAACCACCAAGGGGCAACCGTGCTCCGAAAAGCACGCTCAAGACCGTTAGCGAGGTGAAAACCAGCGCAATTGCCGCACCAATCAGTGCGGTCCAAAGACCGTCAATCCCAACTACCAGAAACCCAACAATCGAGCAGATAACCGCTACCGATACCACCAACAGCGCACTGAGTTTCAGGGCCTTACCAAAGACCTGGGTTGAACTACTTGCCACGGAGTGCCTTTCTGAACTTATTGCGTCTTTTGAATACTGGCCAGTAGGTGTGAACCAGGGCCAAAATCAACCAAAAACCAAAGATAACCATGACCTGTGGCCAGTCCAGCCAGAAGAACAGCAAGAGCGAGATGGAAACCAGTGCAGTCCAGTGATAAAAGACCATCACGGCACCCTGGTGACTGTGGCCAACATCCTGCAGCTGATGGTGCAGGTGCTCGCGGTCGGCTGCAAATGGGGATTGCCCGCGACCCAAGCGTCTAACTACCGCCAGAGCAAGATCCAAAAGTGGAATCACCAGAATCAAGACCGGCAAGGCCAGAGGAATCAAGGCTGGAAGCAAGTCGTTCCTGGTAACGGTGGCTGGGTCAATCGAACCGGTAACAGTAATTGCACCAACCGCCATCAACAATCCCAAGAGCATTGCTCCTGAGTCGCCCATAAAGATCTTGGCTGGACGCCAGTTGTGCGGCAGGAACCCCGCAACCATACCCAACACCAAGGCCGCCAAGAGACCGGCGATCGAGAAGTAGTTGGTCGGAGAGGTTTGCTGCGCAAGCAGGTAGGTGTAGACAAAGAACGCCAAGGTACCAATGCCGACCACGCCCGCAGCTAAGCCATCCAGACCGTCAATGAAATTGACGGCGTTCATAATCAATACGATCAAGAAAACGGTGACTCCAAAGGAAACTGCAAAGCTTCCCACCGTTAGTCCACCGATTGGCAGGGACACTATTTGAATACCCGAGGACGCCAAAATCCACGCGGCACCCATTTGACCACCCATTTTGGCGGTCCAGTCCAAATCCACCAGGTCATCTAAAAGCCCAACCACCATGATTACCGCGGATGCTGCCAGCACTGCCCATACTGGTCCGGGGTTTACGAAGATCGAGTCAAACCAACCAAAGCTGGCAGAGGCGAAGATTCCAGCGCCAAGGCCAAGAAACATGGCAATGCCACCAATTCTCGGGGTTGGGGCTTTGTGCACATCACGCTCGCGAATAGCGGGGTGGATATTGAATCTCTTTGCCGTCCATCGAACTCCCCAGGTCGCTAGATATGTGACCAAAGCTGTTAGCAGCGCGACTAGGAAATAGGCCCTCATTTAGTTGACCTTGAGCTCGATATCTCCGATGACGCTGCGGATCCGCTCCAGGGATAGTGCACCTAGGCGAAGCACTCGAATTGGCTCACCTGCGCTCACCTGTGAAAGATCCAAAATGGTCGAAGCTTCACCCTTGGGGCTCGCTCCAGCATCGAGGTAGGTAGAAACTTTGTCACCGAAGTAGTCAACTGCCTGTTGAGCATTTACCGCTGCCGGTTGGCCGGTGAGGTTTGCGCTCGAAACCGCTAGCGGACCGCAGTCTTCCAAAAGTGCCAAGGTGATCTTGTGATCGGGAACCCTAAGCGCGACTGTGCCCCGAGTCTCCCCCAAATCCCACTCCAGGGTGCTCTGTGCCTGCAGCACCATGGTCAATGCTCCTGGCCAAAAAGCTGCAGCCAGCTGGTTTGCGACCGGCGGTAGATCTTGGGCTAGCGCCAACATGGTTTCGACTTTTGGAATCAGAACCGGAGGTGGAGAGGTGCGCTCACGGCCCTTGAGGTTCAAAAGCGCTTCAACAGCTTTGGCGTTGAAGGCATCGACGGCCACGCCATACACGGTATCGGTCGGGATAACCACAACTTCGCCGCGTCCTAGGCCTACTTTGGCCTGGCGGAATCCAGTGAGCAA
>NZ_CBCHRQ010000068.1:0-6634 GCF_965064355.1 Aquiluna sp. | reverse complement strand
TTTTTGAAGGTATCTGAGAGTCTGTCAGAGAGATTTCCGAACAACTAGCGCTCCTGTTTGTAGGCGACTAAACCTTTAGCAAATTCTTCTGGCGAGAAAAATGCGAAGTCATTTATACCCTCACCAACACCGACGAGCTTAACTGGTAGGTCAAGCTGCTCCTGCAGTGAGTAAAGAATGCCGCCCTTTGCGGTGCCATCAAGCTTGGTCATCACAATGCCGGTCACATCGGCAACCTCAGCAAACGCTTTGGCTTGGGCCATGGCATTTTGGCCCATGGTTGAATCGATAACCAACAGCACCTCTGCGATGCTGGCCTGCTTCTCAACTGCTCTGCGAATCTTGCCGAGTTCGTCCATTAGGTCTTTTTTGTTCTGCAATCGTCCTGCCGTATCGATGATCGCGATATCTGCGTCGGTAGAAAGTGCGAGCTCAACAGTTTGGTAGGCAACAGATGCCGGGTCTTGACCTTCTTTTTCAGGTCGAACGATTCTGGCATCGGCTCGCTGTGCCCAAGTGGCTAGCTGCTCTACCGCAGCAGCTCTAAAGGTGTCAGCAGCGCCTAGAACTACATTCCAGTCGCCATCTCTTAGCCAACGTGAGAGCTTGCCGATGGTGGTCGTCTTTCCAGCACCATTCACGCCAACCACCAAAATCACATAGGGCAACTTGCCATCTGAAAGATTTAGCGCAGCATCAGCACGGGTGAGCTTCTTGGTTAGTAAATCCTTCAGCAAAAGTCGAAGCTCAGCATCCGAGGAAGCCCCTGCCTTATTTGCTTCGCGTTTGAGCTCATCTGAAATCTCGAGAGAAGCGTCAACGCCAAAATCCGCTCGAATCAAAATGTCTTCAAGGTCGTCCAGCTCAATGTTCGATGAGAACAAGGAGCGAACTCCATCTCCCAGACTGCGCTTAGGAAGTTCAACCTCTTGAACTGCCACCACTGGTTTTTCGACAGGCTTTGGCTTTTCTACCTTTTGAACCTCAGGCTTAGGAGTTTCAACTTTGACTGTTTCGACAATCGGCTGAACCTCAACCTCAGCAACTGGCTGAGCAACAACAACTTCTTCAATGACCGCTGGGGTTTCGATTGGCTTATTGCCACGAAGTCGCTTTAGAAACTTAAACATCAGCGCACCTTCTCAAGCTTTTGGCCAACAACTGCACTCATGCCGTCTTGACGCATAGAAACACCATAGAGCGCATCTGCAATCTCCATGGTGCGCTTTTGGTGAGTCACGATGATCAGCTGAGACGATTTGCGCAGTGACTCAATAACGTCAAGCAACCTTCCCAGGTTGGCATCATCTAGAGCGGCTTCAACCTCATCCAATACATAGAAGGGGCTAGGCCTTGCCTTGAAGATTGCAATCAAAAGCGCAACTGCTGCCAGCGATCGCTCACCACCAGAAAGCAGTGACATTCGCTCGATGCGCTTACCAACTGGGCGAACCGCAACCTCAATACCGGTGGCCATCAGGTCATCTGGCTCGGATAGTGAGATGGAACCTGTTCCACCAGGGAATAGCAGTGGGAATACCTTTTCGAACTCGCGTCTGGTGTCCTCAAATGCGCTGGCGAAGATGGTCTTCATCTTCTGATCCAGGTCCTTTATGATTCCCATCAGGTCAGAGCGAGCGCGAGCGAGGTCCTCGAGCTGCTCGCTCATGTATTTGTGACGTTCTTCTAATGCTGCGAATTCCTCGAGTGCTAGCGGGTTGAAAGCACCAAGCTGCGAAAGCTTTTGGTCCGCCTGGCGAACTTCCTTTTCGAGCTCTTCTCTGGTTTGAGAACCCAGTTCGGTTTCCTGAACCAGAGTCTCGACATCAATATGAAGTTCTGTTGTTACGCGCTCGGTTAGGTTGGCAAGATTTAGACGAAGCTCGTAGTTTTGCATTTCAACTTCGTGCACGCCTTGATTCAGCTCGTTATAGCGAGCTTCCAAAGTTGCAGCCTCCGAGCGAAGTTGAGTTAGGCGCTCGGTGAGCTGAATGCGCTGCGCTTCTAGTTCTCGAACCTGTGATCGAACTTGGTTAGCCAAACGACTTGCAGCATCTAGTGCGGCAGGAATAACGGCTAGAGCCTGTTCTGCTTGGCCTAGCTGAGAAATCTTTTCCTCGGTGGCCTTTTTCTCGCGCTCTTGAGCGGCGGTCGCTTCGTTGACGCGGCCCTTCAGGATGGCAACAGACTTGCTCGCTGCAATTCTCCGCTCGGAGAAGGTTCCAACGTTGATGCGAATATCAAGCTCAGCCTGACGACTGGCCTCCAAAAGCACAACAAGCTGGGCACGCTCAGACTCGTTGCCCTCGACACTTTGAGCCTGAGGCAAAGCAGTGAGTTTTTCTTCCGCTGCCTTTGCCTCGAGCTGGGCGGACTGTTGCGACTGCGCGAGGGTTTCAAGCTCTCGCTCGATGCGAAGTTTTTCGTTTTTTGCGGAGTCAACCTGCGCAATGATTCGACCAACGCGCTCAGCCCTAGCCGCAAGTTCGGCATCGTGCTGCTGCAGTGAGCTAAGGCTTTCGCGAACCTTGGTCTCAGATTCCAAAAGCGCAGTCTTTTGGAATTCAAGCGCTGCGCTTAGCTTGTCGATGCTGGCCGCTAGTTCACTAAGCCTCTTGGCTGCAGACTCCTGCTCGGCCTTGAGCTCCAACTTTGAAGGTTGCTTAGAACCGCCACCGCGAACCAAAGAGCGCGAAACCCAATCGCCATCCACGGTGATGATGTTTGCCGCAGTTAGTGCCTTGGAATCGAGAGCCTTGGCAGCCTGATCTAGATCGCTTGCGAAATAGACGCCCTGCAAAACATCGAGCACAGACTGCGGTGCGGTAACAACAGAATCTGCTGCCACCAACCCTTCGACCTCGCGCTTTTTGGCAGTTACCTTGCTGCCGTCGGCAATCAAGAACTCTGCTCGACCCAGGCCCTCGTTTTTCAAATATCTAAGCGCTGCAATTGCCTGGTCTTTGCTTGATGCAACGATCGCATCCGCCAAGGTTCCAAGCGCAACCGCAACCGCAACCTCGTAGCCCTTTTCAATACTTACCGACTCAGCAAGAAGTCCCTTGATGCCAGAAAGTCCAGCATTTCTAACTTCGGAAGAACCGTCTTTTTGCTCAAGGGTCATGCCCAGCGCAGCGTGCTTTGCGGCCACCGCATCGCGCTCACGCTCTGCGGCGTGGAGTGCGTCACGAGCCTGATCCAACTTGGTTCGCTGAGCAGATTCTGCAAGCTGTGCCTTTTCGTAGGCAACTCGAAGCTCCTCATCGGAGGTGCTGTTTGCGGTTGGTTGAATCTCAGCCTGTTCGCCAGAAAGCTGAGCAATCTTTGCGATGGCGTCTTTGAGAGCGGTCTCAAGGTTTCCAATCTGCCCGGCAAAACCATCAGCCTTGGAGTGCATTACCGATACCTGGCTTGCCAGTGCGGTTCGCTCGCGCTCTTGAGCCTCAACGGCGCTGCGCTGTCTGAGCGCATCGGCCTCAAAGGCAGCAAGCGCTGCAGCAGCCTTTAAGCGCTCCTGCTCGCGAGCGCCGAGTAGCTCTGCGGTGGAAGAGATCTCTTTTTCTAGTTCTGCTAGCTCAGCCTCAGCCTGCTTTAGCTGGCTAGCGAGATCAGCAACTTCAATCTCACGGGATGAAAACTCTTGTCTTCCAATAAGTGCAATGCGCTGCTGAGCGAGGTTCTGCAGGTTGCGCAACTTGGTTTCTTGAGATTCAAACCCAAATAATTGCTGGCGCAGGGCATCTAGCTCACCGGACACCAACTGGGTCTCTAGCTCTTGGATGCCGGTGCGGGTATTAGTTAGCTGTGATTGAGCATAAGAAGACTCAGCACGACGCTCACTCTCAGATTTGGATACGCTCTCGAGTTGGTTCTTGAGTGCGGTGATCTGGAAAGCCAAGAGCTTGGCTTTTGCAGCTCTTGCGATGGCACCGATTTCCTTGGCGGCTCTTGCGACCTCTGCCTGACGACCAAGTGGCTTTAGGTTTCTGCGAAGTTCTGCGGTGAGGTCAGAGAGCCTGGTGAGGTTCGCCTGCATCGCCTCAAGCTTGCGCTCAGTTTTTTCTTTGCGTCTGCGGTATTTCAAAATACCGGCTGCTTCTTCAATGAATGCTCTGCGCTCAATCGGTGTGGCACGCAAAACGGTGTCTAGCTGACCCTGACCGACGATGACATGCATCTCGCGTCCCAAACCTGAATCGCTCAGTAGTTCTTGAACATCCAAAAGCCTGCAGGTTTCGCCGTTGATCGCATACTCGCTCGCGCCGTTTCTAAATAGCACGCGAGAAATAGTTACCTCGGAATACTCAATTGGCAAAGCGCCATCGGTGTTGTCGATGGTGAGCTGAACCTCAGCGCGACCAAGTGGGCCTTTGGTTTCGGTTCCGGCAAAGATGACATCTTCCATCTTTCCGCCGCGCAAGGTCTTAGCGCCCTGCTCACCCATAACCCATGCCAATGCATCAACAACATTTGACTTACCGGACCCGTTGGGGCCAACCACACAGGTGATGCCAGGCTCTAGATTCAGAGTCGTTGGCTGGGCAAAAGACTTAAAACCCTTAAGGGTGATGCTCTTCAGATACAAGCGTCCTCACCCCTTTCAATGAACTACAAGACTACCGAAGTCTTGAAGCCAATCCCCTAAAAGGGCGCTAGCTGGCTAGAATTGAGAGGTTGCCCTCTTGAGAGTCGAAAAATCCCTGTGAAACATAACGAAAACTTACGAAACGTTGCCATTGTCGCCCACGTAGACCACGGTAAGACCACCTTGGTCGACGCCATGCTAAAGCAGACTGGTGCGTTCTCAGCACACGCCTCGATGGATGAGCGAGTCATGGACTCGGGCGATCTTGAGCGCGAAAAGGGAATTACCATCCTCGCCAAGAACACCGCAATCACCTACGCGGGTCCTGCGGCCAAGGGTGAGCAGATTGTCATCAACGTAATTGACACCCCGGGTCACGCTGACTTCGGTGGCGAGGTTGAGCGCGGTCTATCGATGGTGGATGGCGTTGTGCTATTGGTTGATGCATCAGAAGGCCCACTGCCTCAGACTCGCTTTGTATTGCGCAAGGCACTCGAGGCTCGCCTGCCAGTTATTTTGCTTGTCAACAAGACCGACCGTCCGGATGCTCGCATCGACGAGGTTGTTGAAGAGAGCCACGACCTACTTCTGGGTCTTGCATCCGACCTACACGACACCGTGCCAGATCTAGATGTTGACGCAATCTTGGACCTACCTGTTATCTACGCATCCGGTCGCGCAGGACGTGCATCACTAAACAAGCCGGCGGATGGCTCAATGCCTGACACCGACAACCTTGAGCCACTATTTGAGGCAATTCTCAAATACATCCCGGCTCCTAGCTACGACGAAAACATTCCACTGCAGGCTCACGTCACCAACTTGGACGCTTCCCTATTCCTTGGCCGTTTGGCACTGCTTCGCATCTACAACGGTGAGATCAAAAAGGGTCAGCAGGTTGCATGGGTTCGCCAGGATGGCACCACCCAGACCGTAAAGATCACCGAGCTTTTGGGAACCAAAGCGCTTGATCGCTACCCAATTGAAAAGGCTGGCCCTGGAGACATCGTGGCCGTTGCCGGCATCGAAGAGATCACCATTGGTGAATCCCTTTGTGATCCAAACGACATTCGTCCACTGCCTCTAATCAAGGTTGACGACCCAGCAATTTCGATGACCATTGGTATCAACACCTCGCCTATGGCAGGTCGCGTTAAGGGCGCAAAGGTCACCGCACGTTTGGTGAAGGACCGCCTAGACCGCGAGCTAATCGGTAACGTGTCGATCAAGGTTTTGCCTACCGAGCGTCCAGACGCTTGGGAAGTACAGGGTCGTGGCGAGCTTGCACTAGCGATCTTGGTTGAGCAGATGCGTCGTGAAGGTTATGAGCTAACCGTAGGTAAGCCTCAGGTAGTTATCCGCAAGGTTGACGGCAAGGTTCACGAGCCGGTTGAAGACCTGACCATTGACACCCCAGAGGAGTTCCTAGGTCCTGTTACTCAGTTGCTAGCTGCTCGCAAGGGCCGCATGACCAACATGATCAACAATGGCACCGGTTGGGTTCGCATCGAATTCCGTGTTCCTTCCAGAGGTCTAATTGGCTTTAGAACTGAATTCCTAACCACCACCAAGGGTGCAGGTATTGCTAACGCACTATCTGCAGGTTACGAAGCCTGGGCTGGAGATATCTCAACCCGTCAGAACGGTTCGATGGTTGCCGACCGTGCCGGTGTTGCAACTCCGTTCGCGATGATCGCCCTTCAGGAGCGCGGTGCGTTCTTTGTTGAGCCAACCAGCGAGGTTTACTGCGGCATGGTGGTTGGCGAGAACTCTCGCGCCGACGACATGGATGTCAACATCACCAAGGAGAAGCAGCTCACCAACATGCGCGCTGCATCTGCCGACAACTTTGTCGGTCTTACTCCTCCAAAGAAGCTCTCGCTTGAAGAGTGCTTGGAGTTTGCCCGTGAAGACGAGTGTGTTGAGGTAACCCCTGAAGCGACTCGTATTCGCAAGCTTGAGCTTGATCCAAACGTCAGAGCTCGTCAGGCATCGGCGCGCAAGCGTGCCAGCCAGTCCTAAAAAAGCCCTCGGGCTTTTAGGGTCGGC
>NZ_CBCHRQ010000067.1:0-6680 GCF_965064355.1 Aquiluna sp. | reverse complement strand
ACCGCTGAAGGCTTGCTGGTTACTTCAATGCCAGCCTTCGCAGCCGCAGCAACGATTAGCGCAGCGGTGTTCTTGCGACGCTCGTTGGTTGGGCCACCCCAGTGAAGGGTTAGCTTCAATGGGTTGGTGGTTGAGTAGCCGTGCTTGGTTAGCAGTGCCTTAGCAGCTGCTAGACGGGTTGCCTCAGCGTCTAGGTAAGGCTTGGCACCAGAGGTAGCAACCATGGCTGCGTGCTTAGGGTCAGCGTTGAAGTAAGGGGTCATCGAGCTCAGAACCTTAGCCGCAGGGTTAATGGTCTTCACTAGCTTGTCAACGATCTCCTGACGAGGAATGGTTAGCAGTAGCGCACGACGTAGGTCGTTAGCCTTTGCTGCTGACATGCCAGCCCAAGCTGGACCCTTTAGGTCAACGTCAAGGTGCTCGTAAGTTGCAGCACCGAAACCGTAAACCGTGGTGTTTGGCTGAGCTAGAAGAGAGTTGTTCAAAGCAGCAGTTGCCTGCGGTGCAATGATGTCAACTTCACCGTTTGCCAGTGCCTGACCCATAGCGGTCGAGTCTGGAATGGTTACTAGCTGGACGGTCTTGATGGTTGGCTTTGGACCAGTCTTGTATAGCGGGTTCGCTACCAAGGTCATGGACTTGCCAGGCACCGAGCTCTTGATGGTGTAAGCACCAGCAACGATCAACAGGTTAGGGTCGGTCGATTCATCAATTGGCTTGGTGTCGATGAAGTTGTAAGCGGTGTTCCACTGAGTAGCAAGAGCCTTCAGAACCTTCCAGTCCTTCTTCTTTACTGCAGTTACGAACTTAGCCTTTGCCTGACCGTCGCTCAAGGTTGGGTAAGCCAACTGAGTTAGGGCGTGAACTGGCTTGCCGATTCCGAAGAATAGCTCCCAAGCCGAGTCAAACTCGTCGAAGGTCCAGGTAACAGTGAGGCTGTCCTGAGAAATGGTTGGGAACTTGGTGATCTTCTCCATACCAGATTCCTTGGACACGTCATCCCAGTAAACACCCTGGGCATCGTTGTCGAAGTAACCAGATGCGGTCACCCAACCTAGTAGCAAGTCGTAGGCGTCAATTGGAGCACCGTCAGACCATACAAGACCCTTGTTTAGCTTGGTCTCGATGGTTAGTGGCTTCTCCTTGACGATTCGGTAGGAACCGAAGCCAGTCTTCTTTACAAGATTTGACTTGTTGTCGTAGTAGTTGAAACCGTCTCCAGTTAGGTAGGCAACGGTGCCGTTTTCAACCAGGTTGTGGTCGCTGTGAGACGAGTTAAGTGAGGTACGGACGTTGCTTTCCGCAATTCTCACTAGGGTGCGGTCTGCTGCACCTGCAGGAGCTACAGCTAGACCGGAGGTGCCAAGGACACCTACAGCAGCAATAGCTACCGCGCGAACGATTCGCGAGAACTTCATGTTTCTCTCCTTTGAGTTAGGTACCGTTCCCCAATCATTAGGAGTTCTAATGAAGGAAACTTGTTTGACATTACACCGAAAGTTGAGGGTTTGAAAACAGAAAATGTAATTTTTCTTCACTATTTGTTGTCCGGCTGTTCACCTTGCACCTGTAAGCGATTGCTGGCAAGTGCCTTCTAGCCCTAGCGCACTAGACTCAAACACGTGATTTCCCGCTCAGATAGCGCCGCGATAGCTGCCATAGTGCTCTGGGCAACCTTGGCTCCAATGAGTTCGATCCTGGGTAATCTGCCACCGTTTTTTGTGACCAGCACAGGTCTATTAATTGGTTCCGTTTTGGCCTTATTTGTCAGCCGCGGTCAAATTTCCCGAATGAATGTGCCGACACGGACATTAGTGGTGGGTGTTTTTGGGTTGTTTGGATTTCACGCAGCACTGTTCACTGCCCTAAGGCTGGCACCTCCAGTCCAGGCGAATCTGGTGAATTACCTTTGGCCGCTTCTGATCGTCGTTTTAGCTCCAATGTTTTTACCTGGAACTTCCTTGCGCCTGCGACAGGTGATTGCAGCTTTGGTTGGCTTCTTAGGGGCTGCGCTAGCAATCACCTCTGGCGGAGAGCTAACTAGTGGCGGACTAATTGGTTACCTGTTCGCCTTCTTGGCGGCGATTATCTGGGCTTTGTACTCACTACTTACTAAGCGGCTCCCGCACTTTGAAAGCTCCGCTGTCGGACTCTTCGCTCTGGTTGCCGGAATACTTGCAATGTTTGCACACCTGTTATGGGAGGCACCGGTTAGTCCAACCGCTACTCAGTGGCTAATCCTTATTGCAATAGGCCTTGGGCCATTAGGTGGAGCGTTTTACCTCTGGGACTATGCATTGAAATCAGGGGACCCTCAGCGAATTGGACTTCTCTCTTTTCTAACTCCACTGCTTTCCACCACGCTGCTGCTATTGGTTAGTGGCAAACAGCTCACCTGGTTGCTTGCACTATCCGGAGCGCTAATCATTGGCGCTGCATACTTTGGAAACAGAAGTAAGGCTCAACGTGACTGAGAATTTCAAAAAGCGCTCGCTCGCCATTCCGGTTTACCTGCCATCACTGCTTTTTGAAGCAGCGTTTAGCTCGCTACTCCCGATATTTCCGGCAACCGCCACCGAATATGGATTCGACCTGGCGGCTGCTGGCGCGGTTACCGCCGCAGCAATGCTTGGGACCCTGCTCTTTGAGTTGCCGGCATCCTCGATCGTAAATCGATTGGGCGAGCGAACCTCAATGGTTGTGGCGACAGTTGTCGCCGCCATGTTTGGAGTCTTAGGATTCCTAAACCTTGGCTATTGGCCACTGCTTTTGATTGCCATGGGCTTTGGCGCGATGTTCTCGCTCTTTGGACTTTCTAGGCACTCGCTTTTGGCAGCTCAGGTTCCAGTGAGCCACCGCGCAAAGGCAATGTCACTGCTTGGTGGGTCATTTCGCGGTGGTGCAGCGCTGGGTCCAATTCTTGGCTCTTTGGCGGTAGCGCAGTTTGGCACCGAGGCTGCTTATCTGGTTGCCAGCTCGCTGTGTTTGGTGGCGATGATCGCGGTAACTTCTGTTCCAAAAAACAAACTGCACTCTCCCCCATCCGGGCAACACGGCAATGTTTGGGAGGTTGCAAAGCGCGAGCGAGCAAAACTCCTCACCCTCGGCATGGCCTCCGCAATCATCTCCGCGGGTCGAACCATTCGAATGATTGGCTTGCCACTGTTGGCAATTCAACTGGGAATTGATCCTGCAACCGCATCACTAATCTTTGGTGTCACCGGGGTTATCGACTTTGCACTGTTTTATGCATCTGGGTTGATCATGAGCCGCTGGGGTAAGTTCTGGTCCTCCGTCCCAACGCTTCTAGCTCTTGGTGTCTCCTATCTATTTGCATTCATGGTTATCGACCTGAACTCGTTTTGGATACTGGCTGCCGTCACCGCCTTGGCTAATGCCGCGAGCGCCGGCATAAACATGGTGCTGGGTGCTGACCTTGCTCCAGATGGAGCGCGCAGCGAGTTCCTTGCTGCATTTCGGATGATGACCTCCGGTGGTGTCGTACTTGCCCCGCTGATGATCACGACCCTTACCGCGTTGATAGCGCTTCCTGCGGCGCTAGCGATTACAGGACTTTTGAATTTCTACGGAGCTTTTCTGTTTTGGAAATACCTCCCAATTCACGCCCCAGATAAAAAGTCAATCGACTAGGAAGCTCTCTGCGTTTGCGCTTTTGCAAATCATCCCGGGTAGATACCTACCTATTGGGTCCAAGTGTTTGGCACAGAGCGTAAGAGACGACTTCACACCATTCACTGCGGTATCCAGACTGATTACCTCAAGTTGCTTACCGCTTGGAGCGTTGCTCAAAAACGTATCGATCGCACTTTCAAGTTTTGCCAAGTTGGGAATGCCTTTAGTAACTGCACGGTCATGTGCATATAACAGTGCTGAGTCAGTCACTCCCTGAATCCGGTTCTGAGCAACTAAGCCAATCGCCACTGCGAATCCGCCCAGGAAAAGAGTCAGCAGTAATCCCAGGTATCCCGCTATCAATATGGCAAGGCTGCCGCGGTCTTTCACTTGGGTAGCCCCATAGTTTGAATGGCGGTTGCTTGACCGACTTGAATCTCTAACGTCACTAGGGAGCAGCCCAGCGAGCACCAGTAGCGGTAATCAACATCCTGCACTTGCCAATCCTTTGAGAAGCGTTGGATCGCTGAGTCAAAACTCTGACTTGGCTTTTCCGGCGAGGTGAGCATGGCAAGCCGTAACGAGTGTCTAGCAATCGACTCTGCGGCCAGTTCGTTGGCCAGTTGCTGGTATAGCCCGAGGGCTAGTCCAATTGGCATAACCAATAGGGCCGTAAGGGTGACAAGTTCGAGTGGGCTAGATCCTTGGTCAGAGGATGGCTTCATTTGCTGCCGAGACTTCCACGCTCACATTCGCAAGGCCCGACAAAAATCCAAGCCCTGGAAGCTGCCCTTCGACGCGATAGCCAGTTACCGCTTCATCCGCGATCTCCACAACCCGAACCGAAACCATGGATGGAACACGTTTTTGAATTAGCCGCAGTAGGTATTCATTCTTGGAAGAAGACTTAGCTAGCGCAGCCTGCTGCGCGGAATCGATTGCGGCATCCCTAATGACCAAAACATTTATCGCCGATAGCCCTAGCGCCAAAGTGGTGAGCGTCACGGTTGTGGCGAGCGTGATTCCAGCCAGGGCGGAGATTACTGCGCTGCCTCGATCATTCAAAACTTGACCACCCGGTCCATTGCCTCATCGAATACACCCTGCAGGGCAGGAGCAGCGAAAGCCCAGATCACAACCACCAGGCCTGCGGTCATAAGAGTTATCAGTACCCAGCCCGGCACATCGCCGCGCTCAGAGGTAAGTAGTTTTTTCATTTGATTCCTTTCGTTAGTAGGTGGATTGCAGAACAGCTAGGGATGGGAATACCGCGAACAGCACTGTCACCGGCAGAATCAAAAAGATGGTTGGAACCAGCATTTTGGTTTCGTTCTCGCCGGCTCTTTTTATAAGCCCGCGCAATACCTGCTGCTGTATTGACAAAGAGAGCTGAGAGATTTGGTGAGCGCTTGGGGTTCCGCGCTCAATGGAGATTTGAAGTTTTTCCGTGAACTCGATCACCTCGGCCAGTGGCATGCGCTCCGATAAGGCCCGCAGCTCTGATATCAGGTCAGCCCCCAGGTCGAGGTTTTCTATCAGAAACGTAAAGTTCGGCTGCCAAACCCCGCTGAGTCTTGGCGCAAGCCATCGAATCGCGACCGAGACGGGAAGGCCATTTTCGAGTAGCAGCCCAAAGACTGAAGTCACGTCCGCAAACTGTTTCGCCTCTTCTGCGTAAATGCGACCAGCCGACTTCGAACGAAATCGGGCGAGCGCTCGCTGCAAGTTAAAGCCATTGGAAGTGGCTTCAGCTGATTGATGCGCCTGAAGCAACCGATTACTGAATTCCATTTAGCACCCGCCCTGGTAGCGGCAACCGCCCCATTCGATTCACCAGGGCGTAGGCGACCAAGCTCAGCACCAAGCCCAAAATTAGAATCGCAGCACCGAGCTCGGTGGCAAACGCCGCTTTGTTCTGTGGAAGTTGCACCAGCACCAGGGCGATTAGCCAGGGAGCGAGCAGTGCGAGTTTCGCACTGGATGAAACCCAGCCCTGTTTGGCCTGAAGCTGGGACATCTCCCCCTGCTCTTTTCTGACCTGGATAGCGGCTCGCTGGTAGGTCACAGCCATGCCGTGCCCGCCGAGTTCAGAGTCGAGTTCAATAAGTAGCGCCAATAGATCGGCATAGCGATTGGAAAATTGCAGGCGCAACTGCGGCATCAAGCGGTCTAGTTCATATCCCGAGTCGTAAAGCCTAAGTAGATTGCCAAATTCCTTCCTGAGTGCTGCAGGTCCCTGCGCCGAGAGGTAGTCCAACTGCTCCCTGAAACCGAGCCCACTAATGCTTGCGGATTGGAAGCTGTCAAAAACCTGCGGCCAGCAGGCATCAAACGCCCGCTGTCGAGCCTCGGCTTTCAACCGAAGCACTTCAATGGCAAAGGCCAGCGACAAAAGCGCAAGACAAAGCCCAAGACCCCAGACTCCGCTGAACAGGTATCCCGCAAGTCCAACTGCCAGACAGCTCGCCAAGATCACAAAACCTACTTGATTAGTTCTCGCTGACAATCCCGCCTTCTCGATCAGCTCGCTATAAAACCGCATCGCTCACCTCCAGAATCTCGGCGACGATACGTCTGCCATCTGGTAGTCGTTTGCAAAAAACCACCAGGTCAAATGCACCTAGCACCGTTGGGCGAAGGAATTTGTCGGTGATGTTCTCGCCAGCTAAAAGCGGCAAGGTCAAAAGCTTTTGCAGCGCTGCTTTTGCGGAATCCGCGTGCAAGGTGCAGAGGCCTGGAATGCCGGAATTCAGGGCAACCAACATATCCAGTGCCTCTGCACCTCTAACTTCGCCAATCACCAATCGTGAAGGCCGCATGCGAAGTGACTGTTTCACTAATTCACGAAGACCTATCTCCCTAGTGCCCTCGGCACTGGCTGGCCTAACCTGCATTGCGACCCAGTCGTTGTGCTCAATGGCAAGTTCAAAGGTGTCTTCGCAGGAAATCAACCGCTCATGCGTTTCAAGCTCTGCCAAAAGCGCAGTCATCATGGTGGTTTTGCCAGCCTGGGTCGCCCCGGCAATCAGAATGCTTTGCTGTGCCTT
>NZ_CBCHRQ010000066.1:0-7193 GCF_965064355.1 Aquiluna sp. | reverse complement strand
ACTAAAAAGCTTGGCTGGGATTGCTCAAGGTCTTTTGGAATATCGATTACCAAAGTCTTGGAAGCGTTAGTCCAAGCAATCGCTGCAATACGGTCCTCCGGCAAGCCAGCGACACCAACCTTGGCCTTAGTGGTCTCAACCCAGTTTGCGGTAACACCCTGCGCAAGGTTCAGCGCTACGGAGTCTTCCGAAAGATCGGCAATGACGCTCTGGGTTAGGCCCTTTAGCTTGTCAATTGGTAGGTAGCGCCAGATCTCTTGGAGCTTTGAAACCTCTGCAAAGTCTTCAATTGAAGTAGAGCGTGGACGCTCGTTTCTGGTCTGGATTGGAATACCAGCACCGTGCGAGTGTTCCTTGATACCGTGCTGTGCCATTAACCAACAGCCCCTTCCATTTGCATCTCGATGAGCTTGTTGAGCTCCAGCGCGTACTCCATTGGAAGTTCCTTGGCGATTGGCTCGATAAAGCCTCGAACAATCATTGCCATTGCCTCATCTTCAGCCATGCCACGGGACTGCAGGTAGAAAAGCTGCTCTGCAGAAATAGCGGTAACGGTGGCTTCGTGACCCATCGAGACGTCATCCTCACGAATGTCATTCGCTGGATAGGTATCGGAGCGCGAAATCGTGTCCACCAACAGTGCATCGCAGCGCACAGTGTTTGCCGAGTGATGCGCACCTGGGTTTACGCGAATCTCGCCACGGTAAGAGGTGCGGCCACCGCCACGCGCAATCGACTTAGAGACTATCGAGCTGGTGGTGTACGGCGCTAGGTGAATCATCTTGGCACCGGCATCCTGGTGCTGACCTTCGCCAGCAAATGCAACCGACAGGGTCTCACCGCGAGCACGCTCACCGGCAAGAATCACCGACGGGTACTTCATGGTGACCTTGGAACCGATGTTGCCATCGATCCACTCCATGGTTGCGCCTTCGTGCGCAATCGCGCGCTTGGTAACCAGGTTGTAAACGTTGTTAGACCAGTTCTGGATAGTCGTGTAGCGAACGCGTGCGTTCTTCTTCACGATGATTTCCACCACGGCAGAGTGCAGTGAGTCGGACTGGTAAATCGGTGCGGTGCAACCCTCGATGTAGTGCACGTAGGAATCTTCATCAGCAATGATCAGGGTTCTTTCGAACTGACCCATGTTCTCGGTGTTGATTCGGAAGTAGGCCTGCAGTGGGATCTCAACCTTTACGCCCTTTGGCACGTAAACGAAAGAGCCACCGGACCAAACTGCAGTATTCAGAGCTGCAAATTTGTTGTCACCGGTTGGGATAACGGTTCCGAAGTACTCCTGGAAAATCTCAGGGTGCTGCTTCAAGGCGGTGTCGGTGTCTAGGAAGATAACTCCCTGTGCCTCTAGGTCCTCGCGAATCTGGTGGTAAACCACCTCGGACTCGTACTGGGCCGCAACACCGGCAACCAATCGCTGACGCTCGGCGTCTGGAATGCCAAGGCGCTCGTAGGTCTGGCGGATGTCCTCCGGAAGGTCTTCCCAGCTCTGGGCCTGCTTCTCGGTTGAGCGCACAAAGTACTTGATGTTGTCAAAATCGATTCCGCTGAGGTCAGAACCCCAGGTTGGCATTGGCTTCTGCAGGAAGTACTGGTAGCCCTTCAGGCGACGCTCCAGCATCCAGTCCGGCTCGCTCTTTTTACCGGAGATGTCCGTGACTACATCTACATTGATCCCGCGTCGAGCTGATTCGCCAGCCTTATCGCTGTCTGACCAACCAAACTCGTAGTTTCCCAGCTCATCAAGCTCTGGGCGGTCGATGATTTTCTCGGACATGTTCCTCCTGGTTTCAACAAGTTCAACCCACCTCGGCAATTGGTATTCCCGTTTCAGAAGTTGATGGGAGAATTGCTCTAGCGCTTTGCAAGAGTAGCATTCGCTATTGATTTGAAGCGCTTAGGTAAACCTAACTCGGAGTGACGTTGCAGCTGCTAAAAAACCTTTGGTTCAACACTTTGGTGAACCCGGCACGAGTTCGCCTCTATGTCTGGCTTTCGCTTGTCACTCAGGTGTTGATTGTTGTAACTGGCGGCGCTGTTCGCCTCACGGCCTCCGGCCTTGGTTGTCCGACCTGGCCCAAGTGCACCGAGGACTCCCTTGTCACAACCGAGGAAATGGGCTTTCACGGGATCATCGAATTTGGTAATCGCCTACTTACCTTCGTGCTTTTGGTTATCGCACTTTTGACATACGCCACTTTGCTCCGAATGCACGCCGCCAAGAACAGGCTGCTACTTCCAACCTTTATCTTTTTTGGGGCAGTTATCGGCCTCGCCGGTGGAATCTTGTCGCAGGCGATTGTTGGTTTGAATGTCTTCACGGTGGCACTGATTGCGGTTTCCGCGGCCATCATGCTTTTCACCGCACTGAACATCGTCATTACAGCTAGAGCTGTCGAACTTGGTGGATTGGTAGCACCCGCGTTCCTGCTTGGACTCGGGATTATCGCTCAGGCTGTTGTTGGCGGTATCACGGTGCTAACTGGTCTGAACTCCTGGATTGTTGGGATTCACTTTGTCATCTCGATTGGCCTTATTGCGATCGCAGCGATCTTGGTTTGGCGAGCTCTTCCTAAGCCAAGCGGCGAGATTGCACCGCTGAACAAATTGCTGGCATGGCCAACTGCCGCTGTGAGCTTGGTCACCATTTTGTTTGGTGTCGTGGTTACCGGTGCCGGGCCTCACGCTGGAGACATCGATACTCCAAGAAATGGCTTAGAGCTAGAGATTTGGCAGCACTATCACTCTTGGCCTGGATATCTGATGCTTGGACTAATCACCCTGCAGTTTTTGAGCCAGTGGTTTATAAGTCGGAAGCTGTGGGCCGACCTTGCAACTCGCATCCTGCTATTGACTTTGGTTTTCTCCATACTGCAGGCGGTCGTGGGAATTTTGCAGGCCCGCATGGGGGTTCCAGCTTTACTAGTTGGAATACACATGTTTGGAGCTGCAAGCCTGAGCGCACTGGTCACCTTCCAGTTGCTATCAGCTCGCAAAATAAATAGATGACCGTAATCTTCTGGTTTCGCAGGGACCTTAGAGTCCAAGACAATCAAGCGCTGCTTGCTGCGGTAGAGCGAGCGAGCAGCGAAAACTCCCAAGTGGCCGCAGCCTTCGTCTTCGGCAGAGGCTTTGAAGAGCTCTCCCCCATCCGCCGCAACTCCCTTATTACCTCAGTCTTATCACTTTCCCAATCCCTTCCACAGGGATTACAGCTAGCTAGCGGTGAGAACGGTAAGTCCCTGTTGGACCTTGCCCAAACACTTGGGGCCAATGTGGTTTACGCAACTCGCAGCTTTGACACCCATGGGATGTTGGAGCAGTCCGAAGTGGCAGAGCAGCTTTACGCCCACGGCGTCTCCCTGCAGTTAGTTGGTTCAAATTATGCGGTGGAGCCAGGCACTGTGAGAAAAGACGATCTAACCCCGCTGAGGGTCTATACGGCTTTCTATAAGCGTTGGTTGGGGCATTTAGGACAGCGCCCCTTTCAGGTGGATACAAGCCTTGTTGAGTGGGTACCTGGTAGTGGCGAGCTACCTAAGTACTCCCCTGACTTCAAGATGCCTATCAAGGCATCTGAGAGTTTTGCTTTAGAAACTTGGCATAAGTTCAGAAAACGTGCATTGAGCGACTACTCAGAGAATCGAAACCGAACCGATCTTTCCGGAACATCTCACCTAAGTCATGCACTTGCCCACGGAGAGATTCACCCTCGAACCCTGCTGGCAGAGATGGGTGATTCTCCCGGTGAAGAAGTGTTTCGCAAAGAGCTAGCCTGGCGCGAGTTCTATGCGGATGTGCTGTTCCACAACCCGCACACCTATGACAGCTACTACGAACCCAGATTTGAAAAGCTTCGCTACGACTCCGAGATTGATAATCCAAAGCTAGAGGCATGGAGAAGTGGTAACACCGGCTATCCGATTGTTGATGCAGCGATGAGACAGCTTTTGACCACGGGCTGGATGCACAATCGCGCTCGGATGATTGTTGCGAGTTTTCTGGTGAAGGACTTACACATCGAATGGCAGGTCGGCGCTCGCTGGTTTGAGAAGTTGCTTACCGATTTTGATCCGGCATCTAACTCCCACGGCTGGCAGTGGACTGCGGGCTGTGGCACCGATGCCAGCCCTTACTACCGAGTCTTCAACCCGACATTGCAGGGCTACAAGTTTGACCCAAACGGTGACTATGTTCGCAAGTTCATACCCGAGCTGCGCCACATCCCAGGTGCCGAGGTGCATGAGCCGTGGAAACTGATCGATGGCTTGCAAAATGGCTATCCAGCGCCAATTCTTGACCACTTTGTGGAGCGCGATGAAGCACTAGCTCGACTGGAAGAGATTAAAGGCTGAAGTACAAAAGCGGATCGATCGCTACTGCCAAGAACAAAATCGTGAGGTGAGTGATCGAAAGGTGGAAAAGCTTCATCGGATTCTTGGGGATCCCACTCTTAGCTTCGTTGTAAAGCCTGTGTGACTCATAGCTGAACCACAATCCGGTAACCACTGCCACAACCGTATAAATCCAACCCATTGGTGCAACTGGAATCAGCAGCAGGGTGGATGCGAAGTAGGCCCAGGCATACAAAATGATTTGCCTGCCAACCACCTCGTTTTTGGCCACCACCGGCAGCATTGGAACACCCGCATCGCGGTAGTCCTCCAAGTACTTCATGGAAAGCGGCCAGTAGTGCGGTGGGGTCCAAAGGAAAACGATCAGGAACAATACCCAAGCAGCAGCAGAGACCTCATTGGCAACAGCCGCCCAGCCGATAAGTGCCGGCATGGCACCTGCCGCCCCACCCCAGACGATGTTCTGCGGAGTGCGGCGCTTGAGGCCAAGGGTGTAGACAAAGACGTAGAACAAGATCGCAGCCAGTGACAAGGCTGCGCTTAGCCAGTTGATCAAGAAACCAAACCACAAGACGCTGAGCACGCCAATTAGCCAGGCAAACACCAACGCTTCGCGCTGCGTGAGCTCACCGGTGACCAGTGGACGATTCTTGGTTCTGCCCATTAACTTGTCGATGTCGGCATCGATGTAGCAGTTGAAGGCATTCGCGCTGCCGGCCGAGAGTGCTCCGCCGAACAGAGTCGCAAGAATTAACCAGATCGATGGCATGCCTTTTGCGGCAAGAATCATCGCTGGAACGGTGGCTATCAGAAGGAGTTCGATGACCCGAGGCTTTGTGAGGGCAAAGTACGCCTTCAGCTTCGCTATAAAGCGCGATTTAGCAGGGCTTTTAGTGTCGGGAGTCATTTCGGGAAATAGTCTAATCGGGGCAGGTCAAAACCCCAATTCGTTGTAGAGTTGAGCCATTCGCGTAGGCACCGTCGCCACGGCAATCCCCTGAAAAATCTGAAGAATTGGGCTCATTACATGTTCGAATGGAACGAGATTGACGACCTGGCGGTAAAAACCGCCAAAGTTTTGGCTGCGGACGCAGTGGAGAAGGTAGGCAATGGCCACCCTGGCACTGCCATTTCACTTGCCCCTGCGGCATACCTTTTGTTTCAGAAGGTAATGCGCCACGACCCAAAGGATGACCGCTGGATCGGTCGCGACCGCTTTATCCTCTCGGCTGGACACTCCTCACTAACTATCTACAACCAGCTTTACCTAGGTGGCTTTGGCCTAGAGCTGGACGACATCAAATCCCTTAGAACCTGGGGTTCAAAGACTCCTGGCCACCCAGAGTTTGGTCACACCGATGGAGTCGAAATCACAACTGGCCCACTGGGCCAGGGCCTTGCCTCTGCAACCGGCTTTGCAATGTCGGCTCGTTTTGAGCGCGAGCTTATGGATCCAAATGCCAAAGTTGGCGAGTCGGTGTTTGATCACCATGTTTACGTGATTGCTGGTGATGGCGATGTTCAAGAGGGCGTTTCCGCTGAGTCGGCATCTATTGCCGGGCACCTCGGGCTTGGCAACCTAGTTGTGATTTATGACGCAAACCAGATCTCAATCGAAGATGACACCGACATCTCTTTCACTGAAGATGTCGCAGCTCGTTACCACGCCTATGGCTGGCAGACCATTGAGGTTGACTGGCGTAAGAACGGCAACTACCACGAAGACGTTTCGGCCCTTTACCAGGCCATTCAGGACGCGAAAGCCAACACTGATCAGCCAACTTTGATCACCCTTCGCACCATCATCGGCTGGCCCTCCCCTAGCAAGCAGAACACCGGCAAGATTCACGGTTCAAAGCTTGGCGGCGAGGAACTCGCCGGTTTGAAGCAGGCACTTGGCTTTGATCCTGCAAAGAACTTTGAGGTTTCGGAAGAAGTTATCTCGCACACTCGCGCGTTGTTCACCAGCTCAGCGGTTGTCAGAAGCGAGTGGGAGCAGAAATTCTCCAGCTGGAAGAACCAGAACCCTGAGAAGGCCGCTCTGCTAGAGCGTCTAGTTTCCGGTGAATTGCCGGCTGGTCTTGAGGCAGCACTGCCTGTGTTTGAGGCTGGGACCGAGATTGCAACTCGTGCCGCAAGCGGCAAGGTAATTAATGCCATTGCAGCTGTTATGCCTGAACTGTGGGGTGGTTCGGCGGACTTGGCCGAATCCAACAACACCACTATCGAAGGCGGCGGCTCATTTGTGCCTGCTAAGTGGCAGGTTGCTCACTGGACCCCTACCAAAGCAGGTCGAATCCTGCACTTTGGTGTTCGTGAGCACGCCATGGGTGCAATTCTGAATGGAATTACGCTTTCTGGTCACACCAGAGTCTTCGGTGGCACCTTCTTAGTGTTCTCCGACTACATGCGTCCAGCGGTTCGTTTGGCAGCGCTTATGGGCGTTCCAGCGACCTACGTTTGGACTCACGACTCGGTGGCTTTGGGTGAAGATGGCCCAACCCACCAGCCAATTGAGCACCTAACAGCGCTGCGCGCAATTCCAAACCTTGCTGTGGTTCGCCCAGCCGATGCCAACGAAACCTCTTACGCATGGTTGGAGATTTTGAAGCGTAAGAATGCTCCGGCTGGAATCATCCTTACCCGTCAGAACCTCCCGGTGTTTGAGCGTGAAGCAAGTGCTGGCGCAAGCCAGGTTGCCAAGGGCGCTTACATTCTGCAAGAAGCATCGGGCTCTAAGCCAGAAGTGATTTTGATTGCTACCGGTAGCGAGGTGCAGTTTGCCGTTGAGGCTCGCACCGAGCTCGAGGCACAGGGCATCAG
>NZ_CBCHRQ010000065.1:0-7337 GCF_965064355.1 Aquiluna sp. | reverse complement strand
AGCTTTCCGAGGCAATTACCGCCGCCGGTTACACCGCCAAGGAATTCACCTCCCTAGATGCCTAAAACTAATCTTCAAGAGCTTGAAATTGAGGGGATGACCTGCACGGCTTGCGCTAGGCGGGTTGAAAAGAATCTCAACAAGCTCTCTGGAGTAACTGCCTACGTTGACTTTGCAACGGAAAAGGCTCACCTTCAACTGACCACCGAAGTTACTCAAACTCAACTATCCCAAGCCGTTGAAGCTGCCGGCTACAAGGTCGGATCTGGCAGGTCAGAACTTCAAACCCTGAAACCAAGACTTTGGGTTGGTTCAATCTTTGCGGGGCTGACCATGCTGTTCGGCATGGTGCCGTGGTTCGCATTCACAGGATCCCAATACCTGGTATGGGCTTTGGCCACCGTCGTAATTGTCTACGTGGCATACCCATTCCACAAGGCCGCGTTGAAGAATCTAAGACACCTCGATTCCACCATGGACACCCTGGTTTCGTTGGGCTCCCTGGTGGCATACGGATACAGCGTTTATATGACACTGGATGGTCACCCACACAATTACTTTGAGGTCAGCGCTGTCGTGCCTGCAGTTGTACTAATTGGTCGATACATCGAAGTCCGCGCTAGAAGAAGCGCAACCGATGCGGTAAGAGCACTGCTTGCAGCCATCCCAGAAACCGCAAACATCGAGCGCGATGGCGTGCGAATCACAGTTGCATCCCAAGAGGTGCGCCAAGGCGACAAGGTATTTGTAAACGCCGGTGAACGAATTCCGGTCGATGGCAAGTTGCTTTCGGCTAATGCACTGATTGACCTTTCGACTCTCACCGGAGAAAGCCTTCCGGTAGCCATTACCCAGGGCGGTGAGCTCTCGGCAGGGGCCACATCGCTTGATGGTCAGATTGAGCTTGAAGCAACCGGAAGCGCGAGTGTCTCTCGACTTTCTCGAATTGCAGACTTGGTTCGTGAGGCAACTGCTCAAAAGACCCAGCTTGGATCTCTTGCGGATCGCATTTCAAGCATTTTCGTGCCGAGCGTTATCGTCATTGCCGGCGCTACATTCGCAGTTTGGAGCTTGCTTGGTGCCAGCACCGACTTTGCGGTGTCAGCGGCGGTTGCGGTATTGGTGATTGCCTGCCCTTGTGCTCTGGGCATTGCGGTTCCGATGAGCCTTACTGTTGCCACTGGTTTGGGAACTAAGAAGTCTTTGGTGATTAGAAACCCAGATGCGCTCAGGTTGGCCTCTCGCGTGAAGCGAGTTATTTTCGATAAGACTGGAACGCTCACCGATGGTCAGCTTCGAGTCGTGAACTCCCGCGGCCTAGGCGGCGTAGGTACTGCAACCATGTTGGCTTATGCCGCAGCAGTCGAGCAGGGTTCAAATCACCCGGTAGCTAAGGCAATCAGCAAACTCAGCAACCAATTCATCGCCACCGAGGTGAGTGAGCGGGCTGGCGTTGGACTTACCGGTTTGGTCGAGGGCAAGCTTGTGAGCGTTGAGCGACCCGGTAGCTATGAAAACCAACAGGAGTTAGATGAAGCTCTAGCTAACGCCGGGCCAAACACCTTGGTTGTGGTTGCTTGGGAAGGTTGGGCGCACGGCCTGATCGAACTTAGCGACGCGCTACGCGTTGGTGCCAAAGAGGCAGTTGCCGCGCTGACAAAGATGGGCATCGAGGTGGAGCTGCTTTCTGGCGACCACCCAGCACGCGTTGAGGTAATTGCCACCCAGCTTGGAATCGAGAGCTTCCGCGGCGGAGTAACCCCAGAGCAAAAACTAGAACTTCTTCGCAGTGCAAACCAGGTCACCGCGATGGTTGGCGATGGCATCAACGATGTGGCGGCTCTTGCTCGTGCAGATGTTGGTATTGCAATGGGTTCTGGAGCTCACGCAGCCCAGGCCGCCAGCGCGATCACAATCTTGGATGACAACCCGCTAAACGTTGCCTACGCGCTTTCTCTTGCCAAGCGCACCCACCGAAACATCCTGCAAAACCTAGGTTGGGCCTTTGGCTACAACCTGATCTTGATTCCCGTTGCGGCGATGGGGCTACTAAATCCGATCCTGGCGGGTGCCGCAATGGCATTTAGCTCTGTCTCGGTTGTGGTGAATTCTCAGCGCCTAAAGTGGCAGGATATAGCAGTACACGAAGGAGTGGCTAAGTGATTACCTCTGCCGACGAGAAGCGCGTTCTCGATCTAGTTCCAACCGGTCTTTACATCAACGGAGTTTGGCGTGATGCCTCCGATGGCAAGACCTTCGATGTCTTCGACCCTGCCACCGGCAAGCTACTAAAGACCATTGCCGATGCTTCCTATGAAGATGGCCAAGAGGCCATCGCAGCAGCCCACGACACCCAAAAGTCCTGGGCAGCCACCGCACCTCGTGTGAGGGCCGAACTGCTTCGCGCGGCATTCGAGAAGATCACCGCCATGAGCGATGACTTTGCGATTTTGATGTCGCTTGAAATGGGTAAGCCATTTCTAGAAGCCAAGGGCGAGGTTGCCTACGGCTCTGAGTTTTTGCGTTGGTTCTCCGAAGAGGCAGTGCGCGTAAATGGTCGATACCAAACCGCACCCGATGGCAAGAACCGCCTTATGGTTCTCAAAAAGCCGGTTGGCCCTGCGCTTTTGATCACCCCCTGGAACTTCCCGCTAGCCATGGCCACCAGAAAGATTGGGCCAGCCATCGCAGCCGGCTGCACCTCGATCCTGAAGCCTGCTGCCCTAACCCCGCTGACCTCTTTGCTATTCGCAAAGGTTCTGCAAGAGGTTGGAGTTCCAGCTGGTGTGGTGAACGTGATCCAGACTTCTCGAGTCTCCGAGGTCACCGGACCGATTATCAAGGACTCCCGGCTTCGCAAGCTCTCCTTCACCGGATCCACTCCGATTGGCAAGATGCTGATTAAGGATTCTGCCGACCAGGTGCTGCGCACCTCAATGGAGCTGGGTGGCAATGCACCGTTCTTAGTTTTCGAAGATGCTGATGTCGATAAGGCTGTTGAAGGTGCAATGCAGGCAAAGCTTCGCAACATGGGAGAGGCCTGCACCGCAGCTAACCGCTTCCTGATTCACGAATCAGTCGCCGATGAGTTTGCTCAGAAGCTAACCGCAAGGTTTGCAGCCCTCAAGGTCGCCAGAGGAGTCGAAGAGGGCACCAACATCGGACCTGTAATTGACGATAAATCACGTAACGCGATTCACGCACTGGTGACTGACGCAACCTCAAGGGGAGCAAAGATTCTCACCGGTGGTGTGATCCCAACTGGTGAGGGCTACTTCTACCCGCCGACTGTTCTGCAGGGAGTAGCTGCCAACAGCGAGATTCTCAAAAACGAGATCTTTGGCCCAGTGGCCCCAATCGTCACATTCAAGACCGAGGACGAAGCTGTTGCAATGGCAAACGACACCGAATACGGCCTAGTTGCCTACGCATTCACCAAGGACCTAAACCGCGGTCTGAGGTTGGCAGAGAAGCTAGAAACTGGAATGTTTGGCTTGAACACGGGCTTGGTTTCTAACCCAGCCGGTCCATTTGGTGGTGTCAAGCAGTCTGGGCTTGGTCGCGAGGGATCCCTTGAAGGCATCGAGGAATACCTCGAGACCGTCTATGTCGGCATCGCCGACCCAATGGTCTAACTAGTGTCGAAAGTACTTCTGCTTCACGGTTGGACTAACCGTCGCCCCGAAGGTCACTGGATGCGCCTCACAGCCACCGCCCTGCGCAATCAAGGTCACCAAGTTTGGTATCCGCAGTTTCCGGCCCCAGAAACCCCTAACCCAACCGACTGGCAGGACCTGCTTAGGCAGGAGTCCAACATGATGGATGAGGTTGAGGCGGGCGAAAAGATAGTTATTGCCCACTCGCTTGGAACCATCAACTTCCTCTATGGCGCCTTGACAGATTTGTTCAACAAGCCTTTTGACAGAGCACTTCTAGTGGCCATCCCGGACCCAGTTATGACGTCAGAAACCACCGGCATCGAAGGCGAACCACTGGACTTTAGAAACCCAGCCCTAAAGCCTCAGATGAATAAGTGGGCAGGTAGCGTCACAGCGGTAGCAAGCGACAAAGATCGCTGGCAGCCAAATGGCACAGATTTCTATCAGCCGCTGGGTCTTGAAACCATCGTGGTTCAAGGGGCAGGACATTTCTCGCTTGATGATGGCTGGGGAAGCTGGCGGGGACTAGAAACTTGGGTCGAAACCTCTAATCCGCAGGCTTTACCAGAACGCTAGTTTGCTTTCGAGCCCTGCGCATGAAGGCCAAAAGAATCAGCAGGGTCATCGCCGCAAGCCCCATAGACATGGTTGAAACGATCGCCAATTGTGGATTCGCCAAAAGCATCAGAGTGAGCAGAGTTGGGCTTAGCGCGGAAACTATTTTGCTGAGCATCATCACGTAACCCTGGCGCTGGCCGTAACTGTCTGAACCAAAGAATAAAAGCGGCAGTGAACCGCGTATAAATGGATTTAGGCCCACACCAATACCGTGCAGGATCACAAACGGCAGAATCGCATTAGCCCCAAAAGCTAGGAGCAGAATCACACCGACCGGGTGAACCAATATCGAGATTGCAGCCACCCGCATTGGCGTTAGGTAGCGATCAAGTGCCACCAACAACAACCTGGCTGCAACCTGCGATGGTCCCAAAATGGCAGCGGCGAAGATTGCCACCTGCTGATCGGCACCTATTTCGCTGAGCATGAACGGCAAGGTGCTATTCACGCTAGAAACAATGAATCCCTCCAGCGCAAACATCACCGCAAAAACCAGCAGCAGCGGATCAAAGCGGAGGCGGTTTTTGATGATTTTGCGTATCGGTCCGGTGGCATCGGCCACTTCTCTAGGTTCGACCCTTGGGATCGAAAGGTGGATTGGCAGCGCAACCAACAGGTGCATGACGACCCAGAACCAAACCGCTGTCTGCCAACTGAAACTGTCGTTCAAAAACGATGTCAGTGGCCAGGAAATAGTTGAGGAGAATCCGGCAAACACGGTGATGCCGGCAAGGACCTTGTTGGCTTTGGTGCCCAAGAACGAAACCGCGGTTGCAAAAGCCGAGTCGTAGTTGCCCATCGATGCTCCGATGCCCATAAAGATCCAAGCAACAAAGAGTAGAACCGGCTCTGAGCTAAGTGCGAGAAGCGATAGCCCCAAAGCAAAGGACAGGTTCCCGAATGGCAGGACCCGACGTCCTCCAAGGCGATCAATCGCTTTGCCAATTCGCGGTCCGATAAGGCCTGAAACCAGAATTGAAATGGTGAATGCCCAGAAGAAGGTTTCGGTAGGAATGCCTAGGTCTTGGGAAATTGGAACAGCAAGAATTGCCGGCAGGTAAAAGCCGGATCCCCAGCAAATGATTTGAGGTATGCCCAGTTTCAAAGTCAGCTTCGTGCTGGATTGCATGGACACCTCGATGTGATTACCCCCAAGTTTAGCCAGCCTCAGTGATAGTTTTTGGCTGTGAAACCACATGCGATTATCACTGGAGCAAGCTCCGGACTCGGTCTCGAATCTGCCAAAGCGCTAGCGGCCAAAGGCTTTGATCTAATACTTCTGGCAAGAGGTGAAAAACGACTACTTACGGCCGCCAAAGACATCCAAACTCACAACCCAGAAGTCTCAATAACACCCAAGGTGTTGGATATATCGGACTTCGACCAGGTCAAAGAATTTGCCGCATCAATCACTAGGCCGGTAGATGTTTTGATGAACAATGCTGGACTTATGGGTCCAGATTTCAAGCTTTCCAAACAGGGCATCGAAACCCAGATGGCGACAAATCACCTAGGACACTTCGTCCTAACCGCAGAGCTTTGGGCACAGCTCAACAAGGTGGCAAGCCCTCGCGTGATTTCACTGAGCTCGGTAGTCCACCGCAGAGGCAACTTCGACAGTGCAAACGCAGATATTGTGCGTGGGGCCAATGAAGCGAAATACAACCGCTGGCAACGTTATGCGGATTCGAAGTTGGCATGCCTCTGGTTTGCCCGCGAGCTGCACAACCGAATTACCGCCGAAGGCGGGCATTGTAAATCGATAGCCGCGCACCCGGGCTGGGCGGTTACCGGACTGCAGGAAAACTTCCCTCACGTGCTGGACCCGTTCGCTCAAACTGCAAAGCAGGGTGCACAAAGCCAGATTTACGCTGCCCTCGGCAGCGACATTCGTAGCGGGGATTTCATTGGTCCGAGCCTGGAACTTTGGGGTAAGCCGAAGAATATCAACGGCTCAAAACGCTCTCACGATGCCGATGCAATGGCTTCGTTTTGGCGCACCAGCGAAGAGCTCACCGGGGTGAAATTCCTCAGTTAGAGGTAGGCTTGGTGGAGATTTCAAGGAGTTATCTTGCAGCCACTTAGCCCGGAAGCCATCGTCGGCTCTCGGATCACAAACCAAAGCCTTAGGCGCTGGCTACACTCTCTGCCCGGCGTTGACAAAGTTGGCCTAGAGGCCAGAGCCGCTTCATTGGGCACTCGTTCGATAAAGACTTCCTCCAAAGCATGGGCACTGGATGCCGCCATCAAGATGATGGACCTCACCACCTTGGAAGGTATGGACACCCCTGAGCGCGTTCGCAGCCTTTGCCTAAAAGCACTAACCCCAGACCCAACCGATTTGGATTGCCCAAGACCTGCGGCCATTTGTGTTTACGGCGACATGGTCAAGCACGCTAAAAAGGCCCTTGGAAATAGCGGGATCTATGTCGCCGCAGTTGCCACTGCTTTTCCTTCGGGACGCGCAAGCGTCCCGGTTAAATTGCTCGACACCAAGGACGCTGTCAAGGCCGGTGCCGACGAGATCGACATGGTTATTGATCGCGGTGCATTCCTAAGCGGCAACTACCTAGAGGTTTTCAAGCAGATTCAGGCAGTCAAGGAGGCTTGCAAGCGAAGCGATGGTTCCTACGCTCACCTCAAGGTGATTTTAGAAACCGGTGAATTGCAGACCTACGACAACATCCGCAGAGCAAGCTACCTCGCGATGTTGGCGGGTGGCGATTTCATTAAGACCTCAACCGGCAAGGTCACGGTGAACGCAACCATTCCAATCACCATGTTGATGCTGCAGGCAGTTCGCGATTGGTATGACGAGCACGGTGTTCTTATTGGCGTAAAGCCGGCAGGTGGTATCCGCACCGCAAAAGACGCCATTAAGTATTTGGTGGTCGTTAAAGAGACCGCTGGTGAGCAGTGGCTAAGCCCAGACCTATTTAGATTCGGTGCATCGAGTTTGCTAAACGATGTTTTGATGCAGCGTCAGAAACTAAAGACCGGCAACTACTCCGGCCCAGATTATGTGAGCGTGGACTAAGGAAAATGATGTTCGAATACGCA
>NZ_CBCHRQ010000064.1:0-7353 GCF_965064355.1 Aquiluna sp. | reverse complement strand
GGGTCGGAATCCAGGGTCAGACTGCTAGGTGCCACCCAACAGCTTCTAACCGCAGTATCGCTAGGTGGGTAATGAGTAATTTTTCAGGGGCTTTTGATCTATCGAAGCTGACAAACCAAAATCCAGCTCAGGGCAATGGCAATGTGGTTGCTGGCTGGCTGGTCCCTGCCGACGAACAAGTCCTCAGACGCTACCTGCAGCTTTCTGAGAGCGTTCCAGTCCTGATGCTCATCGTTGACGGCTCTGAGGCTTCAAATGCGCTCAGCGGTCTTGTGGAGCAGGTTATTACTGCCGCCAAGGGTCGCTTTGCGGGTATTCAGGTCGACCTTAGGACTTCTCCGCAACTAGCCCAGGCAATCGGTGTCACTGAAGCTCCAGCCCTGGCAGCAATCTTGGCGGGTGCGCCAACGCCGCTATTCAAGGGTGTTGTCACCCAAGAGCAACTGGTGCAGGTGCTGGGGCAGGTATTGCAGATGGCTGCTCAAAGTAACCTCACCGGAACCGTTACTGTCTCCGACATCGCCCAAGAGCCCGAAAGAAAGCTAACTCCTTACCACCAAGCCGCCGTCGACGCTGTTGAGCGGGGAGATTTGGTTGACGCCCTGGCGAAGTTCGAGAAGTTGGTTGTCGAATACCCAAGCGATCAGGAGATTAGGGCCGGCTTAGCTCAAGTTCAGTTGCTACACAGGCTCCAAAATCCTGTCACTGAGACTGAGCTAGACAAGCTATTGGCTGAGGCTGACCAGGTGTTGATAACCGGTGAAGCTGCGGCGGCATTTGATCTTTTGTTGGCACGTTTTGCGACCGATTTTGATTTGCGCGATCAGATTAGGCAGCGCTTGCTAGATCTGTTCACCGTAACCGGTGATTCTCACGAAGCAGTATTGGCAGCAAGACGAAAACTTGCTTCGCTGATGTTCTAGGAAAGCTTTAGCCAAACGGAACCCAGTGGCGGGACGGTGATCTCCGCTGAATAAGGGCGGCCGTGACTCTGGTGCTCTTGGGTTTGCACGCCACCGAAATTACCAACACCACTGCCGCCATAGATCTCGGCATCGGTGTTCATGATCTCTTTCCAGACACCAGGCTTTGGAAGACCGAGTCTGAAGTTGTGATAAGGGTGACCTGCAAAGTTCACCACGACAGCAATTGGGTTTCCGGCAGCATCAAAGCGTAAGAAGCTGAGGATGTTTTGATCGGCATTGCCGCCATCTATCCACTGGAAGCCAGCGTGGTCATGGTCTAGTTCCCAAAGGCTTGGGTTTTCGACATAAAGCTTGTTCATGTCGCTCACCAGCTGCTGCATGCCGCGGTGTGGGTGGTGATCTAGTAACCACCAATCCAAATCTCTTGATTCGCTCCACTCGCTTGGCTGCGCAAATTCCTGACCCATAAACAAGAGCTTTTTGCCCGGGTGGGTCCACATAAACGCCAGGTACGCGCGCATGTTTGCCAGTTTTTGCCAGTGATCTCCTGGCATCTTGGCCAAGAGCGAGCCCTTGCCGTGGACAACCTCGTCGTGGCTAATTGGAAGCACAAACTTCTCGTCATAGGCGTAAAGCATCGAGAAAGTAATCTCACCGTGGTGGTACTTTCGCCAGGCTGGGTCACGCTGGATGTATTCCAGTGAGTCGTGCATCCAACCCATGTTCCACTTGAAGCCAAAGCCTAAACCGCCAAACTCGGTTGGTGCTGAAACTCCTTGGAATGCGGTTGATTCCTCGGCGATCATGATGATTCCCGGGTTACGGCGATAAGCCACAGCGTTGGTTTCCTGCAGGAACCTAATGGCATCTAGGTTTTCGCGACCACCGTGAATATTCGGCAACCACTCGCCATCCTCGCGGCTGTAATCCAAATAGAGCATGGAGGCCACAGCGTCGACGCGCAGCGCGTCAATGTGGAATTCCTCTAGCCAGTAGCTGGCATTGGCAACCAGGAAGTTTCTAACCTCGGTGCGACCATAGTTGAAAACGTGGGTGCCCCAGTCTGGGTGGTCACCGCGACGAGGGTCGGCATCCTCGTAGATTGCCTCACCGTCGTACTTCGCCAGTGCCCACTCATCCTTAGGGAAGTGAGCTGGCACCCAGTCCAAAATCACACCGATACCGGCGTTGTGCAGTTCGTCAATCAGGAACCTGAGGTCATCCGGAGTTCCAAAACGGGAGGTGGGGGCGTAATAGCCGGTTACCTGGTAGCCCCAGCTGCCACCAAATGGGTGCTCAGCCAATGGCATGAACTCAACGTGGGTAAAGCCCAGGTACTTCACGTGTCCGATTAGCTCGGGTGCCAAATCTCGATAATTCTTCGGTCCGCGCCAAGATCCAAGGTGCAGTTCGTAAATCGACATCGGAGACTTCAGCGCATCTGTGCGAGCGCGCTGGTTCATCCAATCTTTGTCTTTCCACTTGTAGTCGCTGACATCAACCACAGATGAAGTTGCCGGTGGCACCTCGGTGCGCCTTGCCATTGGGTCGATCTTGCTGATCCAATTCCCAGCCTTGGTGAGAATCTGAAACTTATACATCGCTCCGGGCTTTACTCCGGGGATAAACAGTTCCCAAATACCGGTGCCGCCCATTGAACGCATTGGGTAGCAGGTGCCGTCCCAAGAATTAAAGTCGCCAACCACTCGAACTGCCTGGGCATTTGGAGCCCAGACCTTAAAGCTCACACCCGAGGTGTCGCCCAGGGAGTCTTTTTGCTCCACAAAGTGCGCACCGAGGGCTTGCCAGAGCTGCTCGTGGCGACCCTCACCGATTAGGTGCAGATCCAAATCACCGATCATTGGTAGATAACGGTAAGGATCATCGCTGACCCAGTCCGGAGCTGACTCGTATGTTGCGGTCAGCCGGTAATCACCGGGGAGCTTCCCCTTGCCCTGATACTCCCAAACTCCGCCAAAAATATGAGTGAGCTCAAAGCTGTCTTTTTTGCCCTTTGCGGTAACGCTCTTTGCAAATGGTCGAAGGGTTCTGATGACCCAGTCCTTGCCGTCTTGGTGCAAACCCAGAATCGAATGTGGACTGTGATGCCTAGATTCGGCTAAGAGTTGCAGCCCTTCGGCTTCTGGATTCATGTTTCAACTCTCAGGATGTGGGCTGGCTCTGTGAAGGAGTCCAGGCGCACGTAATTGTGCTCACCCCAGACAAACTTCTGGCCGGTAATCAAATCCGTAACTTTGAGTTCGCTCTTTACTCCCAGAGCTTCAAGGTTTAGATGCACGGTGGTCTCGCGAACCGAGTGTGGGTCGGTGTTTACCACGACCAACACCGTGTTCGCCTTGCCGCCATTGTGCTCGGCGGCAATGTGCTTTGAGTAGACCAATACCTCAGGGTCATCGCTGTAGTGGGTAACTAGGTTGCGAAGTTGCTGCAGGGCTGGGTTTTCCTTACGAATCTTGTTCAAAAGACTGACCCTTGGAATCAAGGTGTCTTGAGATTTCAGAGCTGTTGCCCAATCGCGCACCTTGATCTCATACTTCTCGCTGTCAATGTTTTCTTCCGCACCAGGGCGGGCTACCGACTCATAGAGCTCGAAACCGGAATACATGCCCCAGATAGCGCCTGAAGTGGCGGCAATGGTAGCTCGAATCTTGAATGCTGGCTTGCCACCAAATTGCAGATAGCTGGTGAGGATGTCCGGGGTGTTTACCCACAGCGCTGGTCTAAAGAAGTCAGCACTTTGGTGAGCGAGTTCGTTTAGGTACTCAACTAGCTCATCCTTGCGGTTGCGCCAAGGGAAATAGCAGTAGGACTGTTGGAATCCTGCCTTGCCGAGAGCATGCATCATCGCTGGTCGGGTAAATGCTTCGGCTAGGAAGATAACCTCGGGGTTTTTGCGATTCACCTCGGCTATAAAACGCTGCCAGAAATCAACCGGCTTGGTGTGAGGGTTATCCACTCGGAAGATCTTGACTCCAAATGACACCCACTTGTTCACAATCCGAAGTGCTTCGTCAAAGATGCCCTTCGGGTCGTTGTCAAAATTCACCGGGTAGACGTCTTGATATTTCTTAGGTGGATTCTCGGCATAAGCGATAGAGCCATCAGCCCGCTGGCTAAAGAACTGCGGATTGGTTTTGACCCAGGGGTGATCGGGGGAGGCCTGCAGGGCAAGATCCATGGCAATCTCGATGTTCAACTTGTTGGCTGCCTTCACAAAAGCTTTGAAGTCTGACTCAGTGCCAAGTTCTGGGTGAATGGTGTCGTGGCCACCCGCGCTATTGCCGACAGCAAATGGACAACCAGGATCGTGAGGCCCGGCAATCAGTGTGTTGTTTGGACCTTTGCGGTGAGAAGTGCCGATGGGGTGAATAGGAGGAAGGTAGAGCACCTCGAAGCCCATCTGAGCTACTCGGTCGAGGCTCTTCTGTGCGGTCTTGAAATTTCCGCTGACGGCTACACCTTCCTTGTTTCGTGTTGCACCCTCAGATCTTGGGAAAAACTCATACCAGGCACCGGAGCCTGCAAGTCGGCGCTCGCAGAGCAATGTCCTTGGATCACTCAAGGTCTCAAGGTTTCGAAGTGGATTGCGATCGGCAACAAGGGTTAGCCCAGCCGCAAGCGCAGCCGTTAGGCGCTCACTCGGGGTTGATCCGGACGTCACAAGGTGCTTAGCAAAGTCGGTTAGGGCTTTTTTGTCCTTGCCCTTGGCGCTCTCGGCCAAACGATTTAGGAGCCTCTGGCCCTCGAGCATCATTAGCTCTTCGTCAACTGATGCCGCAAGCTTCACCTCGGCGTTGTGCAGCCAGGTGTGGTACTCGTCGTCCCAGGCACTGATCTGGAACTCCCAGTTTCCGATTTGGTCGAGCAGAATCTGTGCGGTCCATTCATCGAGACCTAAACGGCCTTCCTGCAGGCGAATTCTTTGGGTTGCACCCTGTGGTGAGGTGAGTAGTAGCTCAACAGCGATTAGGTCATGACCCTCTCGGAAGGAGGTTGCACCGAAGGTGATTACCTCACCTTGAAAGGCCTTGGCGGGAAAGTCTCCGCCTTCGACCTCAGGCCAAACCTTGCTGATTGGTATGCGTCCAATGACTTTATTTTCTTTACCCACATTGTCAATTTAGTGAGTTTGTGACCGGGTGGGTTGTAAACCACGCAATTGGTTATCGAACGATAAACAACTGCATGCTGGTTTCAACCATCCGAAGCTTCGCCCCAGCCTTCAAAATGATGCTGCGCTTGGGGGGCAGCTCTTGAGCGCTGTCCCATAGAAGTTCGTATTCCTTTATGTCTTTATCCTTGGGCAATGTCACATTCTTGATTGCTTCTGTGCCATTTATTACCAGGTGAATGCCCTGTTTTGAACCGTCGTTCATTAGGTGATAAGCAAGGCGCTGCAAAGTTCTGCGCTCCGAGTTGTGCCAATCGTCGATTGTCATCTCATCGCCGCGCACTGAGTACCAAAGCATTTGATCACTTTCAGGTGTCGGTTCATCGACCTTGGTGAAATTCCTTGGCCTAAGAGCCGGGTACTGCTTTCGCAAAGCAATTAGGTGCGAAACGGTCTGTTCAAAATCCAACTGGTGGCTAGTTGGATCCCAGTGTTGCCAGGTGATCACGTTGTCTTGGCAGTAGGCGTTGTTGTTTCCGCCCTGGGTCTTTAGTCGCTCGTCACCCGCGGTAATCATTGGAACACCGGCAGAGAGCAGAAGCGTTCCCATTAGGTTTCTTGCGGCCTTGCGGCGGGCATAGCTGATTGATGGGTTAGGGGTTTCACCCTCATAACCGTGGTTGAAGGAAATGTTGTTATTTGCACCGTCACGATTGCCTTCGCCGTTGGCGGAGTTGTGCTTGACGCCATAGGAAACCAAGTCCCAAAGCGTAAAGCCGTCGTGCGCGGTAATAAAGTTCACCCCGGCGTTAGGGCCCTGGCGCTCGCTCATCAAATCTTGCGAACCGGAAATTCGGCCAGCTAGCTCCTGGACTCCATTTGAGTGGTTGCCGCCACTGCGAGCCTGCGAGATATCTCCCAACCAGAAGGTTCGAACCGAGTCGCGAAATCTGTCATTCCACTCTGGGAACCCGGGTGGGAAGTTGCCGGTTTGCCAGCCGCCCATGCCAACATCCCAAGGCTCAACAATCAGCTTGGCCTGCGAAATAACTGGATCTGACTGCATCGCCTTTAAAAGCGGATGCTCTTTGGTGAAGTGGTTGTGCTCATCACGGGCCAAGGTCGCGGCAAGGTCAAAGCGATAACCATCAATCTGCAGCTCTTCGGTCCAGTAGCGAAGTGAATCCAAGGTGAGTTTTTGAACCATAGGGTGTGCGAAGTTCAAGCTGTTTCCGCAACCTGTGGTGTCGTGGTAGTTGCCCTGATCGTCCTGGCGGTAGTAACTCGAGTTGTCTAAGCCTCGATAGGAGTAGGTGAGACCCTTGGAGCCACCCTCTGCGGTGTGGTTGTAAACCACATCCATAATCACTTCAATGCCAGCTCGGTGAATCTCTCGAATCGCTGTCTTGAGCTCTCTAAGAATGTGCTCCGGACCTTTTGCGCGGGTTGCCTCGGCGGCGTATCTCATGTGAGGGGAGAAGTAGTTGATGGTGTTGTAGCCCCAGTAGTTGATAAGTCCCAGATTCACCAGTCTTGGCTCTGAAATGAAAGTTTGGATAGGCAAAAGTTCAATTGCCGTAATCCCCAAGTTTTGTAGGTACTCGATGGTCGCGGGGTGCCCAAGGGCTGCGTATGAACCTCGAATCTCCTCCGGAATTGCCGGATTGATCCTTGTCATGCCTCGAACGTGGGCTTCGTAGATCACAGACTCTGAAATCGCGGTTCCTGGTTTTTGAACCGACTCCCAGTCGAAACCGCGATCAACCGCAACACAGTGGTATTCGCTTGGAGATTCGCGAACCAGACCTTTGGCATATGGGTCAAGCAAATTGCGATCTGGTTGAAATGCATGCCTTGGACCCTCAGGGCCATTTGCCCGCAGTACATATTTGATGCCGGTTTGCAGGCGGTCATCGCCGGCCGACCAGATGCCGCCATCGCTTTGCTCGAGCGGCAAAACATGGAGAGAAGCGGCAGTGTCTTCAGGGTCCAGAATGTGCAGTTCGATGCTGGTTGCGCTCTCTGACCAGGTAGAGAAAACCCCGCCGCCATCCAGTAGGGAAAGGCCAAGCGGTGCGGTTAGTTTCTCGGTTTGCGCATCATTCATGGAAATCAGGTTCCCACCCTAGCAACCGATGGTTTGAGGCCTTGGGCAATTAGGCTTGAGTCATGTCGGTCTTTCTCGACCACGCCTCCACCACACCGGTGCGGCCCAAGGCGCTGGAAGCTTATCTTGAGGCTTTAGCGCACCTAGGAAACCCCTCTTCGGTTCATGCCCACGGGCGGGAAACCAGA
>NZ_CBCHRQ010000063.1:0-7542 GCF_965064355.1 Aquiluna sp. | reverse complement strand
AGAGAGGCCGACTTCGAAATCAAGTCGGTGGATCTGAGTCTTGGCGGCACCAAGCTCGCTATCTCCTACCCAGACGGTCAAGTTAGTGAACTAACCCTGAAAATGCTGGGGGAGCACCAGGCGATGAACGTTTCCGCTGCGCTGGCGGTTGCTCAGGAGCTAGGAGTTCCTAAAGAGACTGCCATCGAAGCGGTATCTGAGATGGAAATGGCAGAGCGCTGGCGCATGCAGCTGATTCGTCGTCAGGATGGGGTTTTTGTCATCAACGATGCCTACAACGCATCTCCGGATTCCATGAGGGCAGCTTTGCAAACCCTTGCCACTTTGGGTCGACAGGGGCACCGAACCATCGCAATTCTGGGTCAAATGGCGGAGCTTGGTGAGTATTCCATTCAGGAGCATGATCAGCTTGGTCGGCTAGTGGTGAGATACAACATCGATCAGCTCTATGTGATTGGCCAAGAGGCCAAGTTGACTCACCTGGGAGCCATGCAAGAGGGCAGCTGGGATGGCGAGTCTGTATTTTGCGAAACAATCAGCGCGGCTTTTGAGGCTATTCATGACAAGCTTTCACCTGGCGATATTGTCTTGGTGAAATCCAGCAACATCGCCGGTTTGAGATTCTTAGGCGACGAGTTGGCGGGTGTGAAGTGAGAGCCTTACTTGCATCAGGCGGCATCGCACTATTCATCTCGCTTTTCGCCACCCCTGGGTTCATTTGGCTATTCAGGAACCTGCAGTGGGGTCAGTTCATTCGCGATGACGGTCCAAAGACTCACCACACCAAGCGCGGCACTCCAACCATGGGTGGCATTGTCATTCTTTTGGCCGCAACCATCTCCTACTTTGTTGCAAAGCTCATAAACGGCGAATCACCTTCGGCCTCTGCCCTGCTGGTGATCTTTATGATGCTTGGGCTTGGACTAGTTGGCTTTATTGATGATCTGCTAAAGGTGCGCAACCAGCGCAGCCTTGGACTTACCGGTTGGGCCAAAATCGGCGGACAAGTGGTGGTTGCCATTGTCTTTGCGGTTCTCGCTCTTGGTTTCCCAGATGAAGACGGTCTGACACCGGCATCGACTGCCATTTCTTTGTTTAGAGACCTGCCGATTGACTTGTTTATCTGGGGCTCCGTTATCGGCATGGGGCTCTTTGTGGCCTGGATCACGCTTTTGGTTACCAGCGCTTCCAACGGTGTAAACATCGCAGATGGCTTGGATGGTCTGGCATCGGGATCCGCAATTATGGCTATTGGCGCATACGTAATCATCGGTTTTTGGCAGTTCAACCAAAGTTGCGCGACGGTTACTGAGAACTTTGCATCCTGCTACAACGTGAGAGACCCGCTTGACCTGGCGGTTGTTGCTGCAGCAATTGTTGGTGCTTGCGTTGGCTTTTTGTGGTGGAACACATCACCTGCGCAAATCTTCATGGGTGATGTCGGTTCGCTGGGCCTAGGTGGCGCGCTAGCGGCTCTGGCAATTCTTTCCCGCACCGAGCTGCTACTTGTTCTAATCGGCGGAATCTTCGTTATCGTCACCGGTTCGGTGGTTATTCAGCGAGTGTTCTTCAAGATCACCAAGTGGCGAACTGGAACCGGCAAGCGAGTGTTCCTGATGTCGCCACTGCACCACCACTTTGAACTCAAGGGTTGGGCTGAAATCACCATCGTTGTGCGCTTCTGGATCATTGCATCGCTGTGTGTGATTAGCGGCGTTGGCCTGTTCTACGTGGAGTGGATCTACGGCATATGATCCCGCAGCGCAGCTGGCACGACAATTGGGCTGGACTGCAAGTTGCAGTCTTAGGTTTGGGTAAATCTGGTTTTTCAGTAGCCGACACCCTTTGCGAGCTTGGGGCAGAGGTAACGGTTTTTGCCAATTCGGCCAGCCCTCAATACTCCGAACTTCTAGAGGTCATCGGCGCAAAGCTGGTGCTCTCTGACGCGGTGTCCGAGCTGAGCAAAATGGCAAAGATTGACTTTGCGGTTGTGTCTCCCGGTTTTGCCCCATCACACCCGACAATCCTTTGGCTTGCAAAAAACGACATCCAGGTCCTAACGGATATCGATTTAGCTGTGCGCCTTAGAGATAAAACAGATCGGGTGGCGAAGTGGATCACCATAACCGGCACCAACGGTAAAACCACCACCACTGAGCTGGTAACCCACATTTTGCAAGCTGCGGGACTGCGCGCTGTGGCCTGTGGAAACATCGGAAACCCAATTTTGGATGCCATCAGAGATCCAGAGGGTTTCGACTACCTAGTCGTTGAGATCTCCAGTTTCCAGCTTCACTATTCAGGGCAACTAAACCCAGTGGCAAGCGCATTTTTGAACCTGGCACCAGATCACATCGACTGGCATGGCAGCGAAAAAGCCTACTTTGAGGCCAAGGCAAAGGTTTTTGAAGGAACTGAGATTGCAATTATCTACAACGCCCAAGATCTAAAGACTCTAGAGGCAGCAGAGAATGCTGAAGTTATTGATGGCTGCAGAGCTGTGGCCTTCACCACCGGCATGCCAAGCGTTAGCTCGGTTGGTTTCGTAGAGGAATTCTTGGTTGACCGAGCTTTTATTGCAGATCGCTATTCGGCCGCTTTAGAGATAGCGCAAGATTCAGACTTGGAGGCAATAGGCGTCCTTAGCGACCACCTGCGGGCTAATGTCGCCGCGGCAACTGCGTTGGCAAGGGCGGTGGACATTGATCCTGTAGTTATCAAACAAGCCATTGCCACCTTCAAACTTGCTCCACATCGAATTCAAAAGGTGCTTGAGCAACACGGAATTACTTTTATTGATGATTCAAAGGCGACCAATGCTCACGCAGCGAATGCCTCGCTAGCAAGCTTTAGCTCAATCGTCTGGATTGTTGGTGGGCTGCTAAAAGGCGTAGACCCGACTCCGCTTTTGATCGATCATGGCTCCAGGCTAAAGGCAGCCATAGTTATTGGTGCCGACACGGCTGAACTTGAGGCGTTGTTTGCAAAACACCTTCCAAACTTGCCTCTGAGGGTGATTTCGGGCGAGGGGATCATGTCCCAGGCTGTTAGCTCCGCTTTGGAGTTTGCAAGTTCGGGGGACACTGTATTGCTAGCCCCGGCAGCAGCTTCTATGGATCAGTTCCAGGACTATTCAGACCGCGGAAATCAGTTTCAGGCAGAGGTTAGAAGGCAGGTGAGTAAGTGACAAATCTAAAAGAGATGTTGCAGCCTCGACTGCACGCACAATCCAGGCAATTCTTTTGGCTTTTGGGGCTAACTCTTGCGACCGTTGCAATTGGGCTCACCATGGTCGCAAGTGCATCGGCCGTAGATGCCTTTAAAGAGACTTCGAATGCAGCATCGATCTTTCTAAAGCAGGGCGGCTTTGCCATTATTGGCCTCACTTTGATGCTGATTGTCTCGAATCTCTCGCTTGACTTCATGCGCAGATTTGCAATGTTGGGTCTTGCTATCACCATGGGCGCGCAGGCTGCAACCGTATTGTTTGGCCAAGAAATCAATGGAAACCGTAACTGGCTATCTTTTGGTGCCATCGGAGTGCAGCCATCGGAGTTTCTCAAGCTCGGTTTGATTGTTGCTCTGTCTTTGCAGCTGTCACAGCTGACCGGATTTTGGGATGAGGATTTGCCAACCTGGAAGCGGGTGTGGTTCTTCTCGGCAGTCGGTGTCGGCATGGTGGCGATTCTAAGCAAGGACTTGGGTTCGGGCATCATCATGGTGGTCTTGCTCATGGGTCTATACCTGATTGCCGGCATCAAGATGTCAATTTGGTGGTCCACCATCGCCCTTGGCTCGGCACTGGCGTTTTTCCTAGTCTCCAGTTCACCTTCTCGAAGAGTGCGCTTTGATGCCTGGCTGAACCCTGAGGCTGCCGACCCCATGGGTGTGAACTGGCAGTTTGAAAAGGGCACCTGGGCGCTTGCCTCCGGCGGCGTCTTTGGCACCGGCTTGGGTCGCTCTAAGCTCAAATGGAGTTGGATCCCCGAGGTTGAAAACGACTTTATCTTTGCAATCATTGGCGAAGAGCTCGGGCTAATCGGAGCACTGCTGGTGGTTGCGCTGTTCTTGGCTCTAGGCCTAGTTATGTTCCAAATCGCTAAGCAGCAAACCGACCCCTTCAACCGCAATTTGGTTGTGGGAGTCATGTTTTGGATCGTGATTCAGGCATTTATCAACATGGGTGTTGTGGTTGGCCTGTTCCCAGTTCTCGGTGTTACCTTGCCGCTGGTATCGGCCGGTGGCTCCTCATTGATCGCGTCGCTTATGGCAATTGGCGTGGTGCTCGCAGTAGAGCGGGATCGAACGGCAAATCTAGGACGCAGAAGGTGACCAAGTTTTTATTGGCCGGTGGCGGAACCGCCGGTCACGTAAACCCGATGTTGGCGTTGGCTCAGTCACTTAGGGCTTTAGATCAAGAGGTTTTGACCCTTGGGACTAAGGAGGGGCTGGAGTCTCGCCTTGTCCCACAGCGCGGATTTGAACTACTAACTATTGCCAGACTGCCATTTCCTAGAAAACCATCGCTTTATGCATTGATGTTCCCATTCAAATTTGCCGCAGCTGTATTCGCGATTCTCAAGATGATCAAGACGCACAAGATCGAGGCAGTGGTTGGGTTTGGTGGCTACGCATCAGCGCCTGCCTACCTCGCTGCCTTTATTGCGAGAAAGCCGCTGGTGATTCACGAGGCGAACGCCCTAGCGGGCATCGCCAATCGTCTGGGGGCGAAATTCACCAAGAACATCGCGGTGGCTTTTCCAAACAGCGATTTATCGCCAGCCGCAATTACCGGCATGCCGCTTCGCCCTGAGATTGTTGATTCGGTATCCGGTTACGACAAAGAGCAGGCACGAATTGAATTGGGTCTAAATCCCTTTATGTCAACGCTTTTGGTCACCGGAGGGTCATTAGGCGCCAAGAGCATCAACGACGCGATTATCGACAGTCGCAGCGTGCTAAATGCCGCGGGGATTCAAATCCTGCACATTGTGGGAGATAGAGCCAATCTCGACGAGGTCTCAGAACCTGGCTACCGCCGGATGGCTTACTGCGACCGAATGGATGCTGCAATCGCAGCATCGGATATGGCTGTATCTCGCGCTGGAAGCTCTACTGTTAGCGAGTTTGCCGCCTGCGGACTGCCGGCAATTTACATTCCTTACCCGGTGGGTAACGGCGAGCAAAGATTCAACGCCGCAACCATTGTTGAAGCCGGCGGTGGCAAATTGGTTTCAGATAGTGAGTTCACAGCCAAGTACATAAGCACCGAATTGATTCCACTCGTGAGCCACAGTTCGAGCGTCAGAAAGATGTCTCAGGCGGCAAAGTCAGTGGGAATTCCCGACGCAACCGAGCGGCTACGCGATCTTGTGCTTGCGGCAGTGAATACTAAGACCCGTGATTAAGCCCGACTTCTCTCAGCCCATCCCTGACGATTTAGGCACCGTGCACTTTATTGGCATCGGTGGTTCTGGAATGTCAGGAATCGCCCGCCTCACTTTAGGCATGGGCCACAAGGTGACCGGGTCTGACCTCAGGGACTCCTCAAACGTCAAGGCCTTGCGAGCACTTGGTGCCGTAATTCATATCGGCCACGCTGCCGAAAACCTAGGTAACCCTGACACGGTGGTTGTCACTAGTGCTTTGTGGCCAACTAACCCTGAGTACGTGCTGGCTCAACAGCGCGGAATTCCAACCCTGCACCGCTCGGCACTTTTGGCTCACCTGGCGTCTAAGGGCAAGCTGATCGCGGTAGCCGGAGCTCACGGAAAAACCACATCTACTGGAATGGTGATTACCGCGCTAAGTCGCCTCGGTGCTGACCCTAGCTTTGTAAATGGCGGTGTTATTCAGGAGTACGGAGCATCGGCAGGGTCTGGCAAGGGCGAGCACTTTGTCATTGAAGCCGACGAATCCGATAGCTCTTTTTTGCACTACAAGACCGAAGTCGCACTGATCACCAACATTGACCCTGATCACCTGGACCACTTTGGATCACTGGATGCCTTTGAGGGCGAATTCGCAAAGTTTGCCGACGCCGCAGGAACGCTGGTAGCCATCTCAAGCGATGACGAGGGTGCCGTGCGAGTCACCAAGCGCTTGAAGCACAAAAACATCATCACTTTCGGAACCGCCAGCAATGCGTCGGTGCAGGTCAGAAACGTCGCTGCGCTGCAAGGAAACGTCTCGTTTGAACTCGGTTTTGGCCTCAAGAGCATTCAGCTTCAATTGCAGGTTCCAGGTCATCACAATGCGCTAAATGCCGCTGGTGCGGTTGCGGTCTTGGTTGGACTTGGATTTGATTTTGAGGCCTCGGCTAAGGCTGTTTCGCACTTCTCCGGAACCGAGCGTCGCTTCGAACTGCACGGAGAGCGCCGCGGTGTCAGGGTCTATGACGATTACGCTCACCACCCAACCGAGGTTGCCGCCGCATTGAGCGCGGCCCGCGCGGTAGTGGGTTCGGGCAAGTTGATTACGGTATTCCAACCGCATCTTTTCTCCAGAACTCGTATTTTTCAGGCTGAGTTTGCCCAAGCTTTAGCGCTGAGTGACCAGGTGGTCTGTCTGGACATTTACGCTGCTAGAGAGGATCCAGAGCCAGGGGTGACGGGGGCACTGATTGCTGATCGTTTTGAAGATTCAGCCCGCATGCATTACGTGCCGGCGTGGGACGACGTACCAGCCGTTGCGGCCAGCCTTGCCAAAAGTGGGGATTTCATCATCACCATGGGATGTGGTGACATCTACCGCATGGTTCCCGAGCTTCTTGACGCACTGGAGGCTTAGTTGAAAAAACCAGAGCGCGAGCTTGTCGGCCGCGAGATAAAGCGCGTTAGGCAAAGCGCTAAGCCTGCAAAAATCAAGCCGGCCCGCACCTCTGGATTTCGAAATCTCGGCAGGACCTTGTTTATTGCAGGCCCTTTAGCGCTTGTGATTTTGGTTGTGGCCACCTTCTTCACCCCGATGCTCGCAATTGAACAGATTAAAGTCAGCGGGAATGATCGAATCCAAGCCAGCAAGGTAATGGGAGCTCTAGAGGGCCTGGTTGGCAAGCCGCTCACCACCATCTCGCAGGACAATGTTGCAGATTTGCTGGCAGATTTTGCCCTGATTGAAACCTTCACGCTCCAGGCTGAGCCGCCTCACACTCTGACGGTGAAGATCCGCGAACGCCAGCCGGTAGTGATTCTGGTGCGAGGTGGGAAGAACTACCTCTATGACGCCGCCGGGGTTCGCATCGATGTGGCGAATGCCAAGGATAAGTATCCGTTTTTCCGCTTCACCGCCGACCCTTTGAAAGACAAGAAGTACAAGACCGCCATGGAGGTCTTGCTCTCGCTTCCGGTCGGGACGTACAAGAAGGTCTTCTCGATTCAGGTTTCTGAACAGCTAACCTCAGATTTGATTTTGCGCAAGAGCGATACCCGCGTAATTTGGGGAAATGCCAAGCAGGGGCTGCTCAAAGCGAAGGTCTTGAACTCTCTTATGAAGACCGGTGTAAAGCCCGGCGTCACCATCGATGTCTCATCTCCCAAAGCC
>NZ_CBCHRQ010000062.1:0-7542 GCF_965064355.1 Aquiluna sp. | reverse complement strand
TAACCTAATAGAAATTTCCGCCCATTGTTGCGCGCGTAGCCTGAGTACTTCCCACCCCGTTTCTAAAGGAATTTCATGTCAGACAAAGCAAATATTGGTGTCGTTGGTCTTGCCGTTATGGGCTCGAACCTAGCCCGCAACTTGGCATCTCGCGAAGGCAACAGAGTTGCCATCTACAACCGTTCTGTCGAGCGAACCGACCTATTGGTGAGCGAGCACCCAGAAGCTAACTTCATTCCAAGCGAAACCATCGATGCATTTGTTGCTTCATTGGCACGCCCACGAACCGCGATCATCATGGTTCAGGCAGGCGCCGGCACCGACGCCGTAATTAGCCAGTTGGCGGAGAGATTCGAATCGGGTGACATCATCGTTGACGGCGGTAACGCACTTTTCACCGACACCCTTCGTCGCGAGAAGGATGTCAGCGCCAAGGGCATTCACTTTGTTGGTGCTGGAATCTCCGGTGGTGAAGAAGGTGCCCTCAAGGGTCCATCGATCATGCCTGGTGGAACCGCCGAGGCCTATAAAACCCTCGGTCCAATTCTTTCCTCAATTGCAGCGGTAGCCGAGGGTGAGCCATGTGTTACCCACGTTGGCACCGATGGCGCTGGTCACTTTGTAAAGATGATCCACAACGGCATCGAATACGCCGACATGCAGCTAATCGCTGAGGCATACGACATTCTTCGCCAGGCTGGCGGCTTCTCCCCCAGCGAGATCTCTGAGATTTTTATCAAGTGGAACCAGGGCGAGCTAGAGAGCTACCTGATTGAGATCACCGCGGAGGTGCTCAAGCAGATTGACGCGAAGACCGGCAAGCCATTCGTAGATGTAGTTCTAGATGCCGCCGGATCTAAGGGAACCGGAGTCTGGACCGTTCAGACCGCGCTAAACCTTGGCACCCCGGTTTCTGGAATTGCCGAGGCAGTGTTTGCAAGAAGCCTCTCCTCTCAGTCCAGCCAGCGTGCGGGCAATGCCGGCATGGCCGCTCACACCACCAGATGGTCGGTTAGCGATAAGGCAGCCTTCGTTGAGGATGTTCGCAAGGCACTTTACGCATCCAAGATCATTGCCTACGCCCAGGGTTTTGACGCGATTCGCGCCGGTGCACAGGAGTACAACTGGAAAATCAACCTAGGCGCTGTTTCAAAGATCTGGCGTGGCGGTTGCATCATTCGTGCACAGTTCCTAAACCGCATCGCAGATGCCTACGGCAAGAACGAAAACCTGCTGAGCCTTTTGTTTGATGACTACTTCGCCAAAGCAATCGATGCATCGCTTGCATCATGGAGAAACGTGGTTGCACACAGCTCGCTGGCTGGTATCCCAAACCCAGCCTTTGCATCTTCTTTGAGCTACTACGACGGCCTGCGCGCGAAGCGCTTGCCAGCGGCACTGGTTCAGGGACAGCGCGACTTCTTTGGTGCACACACCTACAAGCGCGTTGACCGCGATGGCGTGTTTCACACCCTGTGGTCGGCAGATCGCTCGGAGATCGAAACCACACCATCTAGCCACTAGATTTCATTAGGTGAAATCACACTGGATTTGGAAATTCGTTCCAATGGCCCTGATCTGGGGCTCCAGTTTCTTATTCACCGAACTCTCGCTTAGATTCCTACCTTTTTACGGTGTCGCTTTTTGGCGAACGTTCTTAGGTGGCGCGGCGATGTTTGGCTTGGTGTTTTTGCTCAAGCTTCAGCTGCCAAAAGGAATCCAGTGGTTCCACCTGTGGGTAGCCGGCGTGCTGATGTCGGCAATACCGTTTGCACTGTTTAGCTTCGCGCAGCAGTCGACCACTTCTTCGTTGGCCGCAATCATCGGGGCAGCAACCCCGATTTTCACATTGCTTGCAATCTTGACCATCTACCGAACCGAGAAAGTCACCATCGTCGCAACGATTGGTTTGGCTGTTGGGCTGATTGGTGTCGCAATCACCCTGGGCATCTGGGAAGGCTTTGGACAAAATGACCCGATGGCGATTGGGGCATTGGTTTTGGCAACAGTTTCTTATGGCATTGGTGGTCCATACATCCGAAAGTTTGTAACCCCGATGAATCTTTCGGGAACGTCCTCGGCGGCAGCGCAGGTCTTCACAAGCGCTATCACGCTGTTGCCGTTTTACCTGTTCACTGGACCGCTTTTCACCAGTAGCCCAAGTATCGAATCGCTTTTGGCGATTCTGGTGCTGGGGGTTTTGGGTTCGGGCTTTGCCTACCGACTGTTCCACGATGTCATCAAGGCTGCTGGCTCCGCGATTGCCTCAACAGTTACCTTCACCAATCCGGTATTGGCGGCCATCTGGGGAATCTTGCTTTTGGGGGAAGAACTGCACTGGTATGAGCCCATTGGTGGTGCGGTGGTAATTCTGGGAGCCTGGCTAGCTCAGCACAAGAGCTCTAAATAGTGGTTGCATAACCGCGCCAAACTACGGTTGGTTTAAAGCCCTGGTTTTCGTAAATCTGCAGTGCTCCGGACTCATTGCCGGTGTCCACGCTCAGACCTACCGACTGGTAGCCCTTCTGGGCTGCGTGAGCGACTCCCCACTGCAGTAACAACTTCCCTAGCCCAAGACCGCGGAACTTCTCCAGCACGCCGAGCTTGTCCACCCAGCCGCCATTCACATCTGACCGCGCATCGTTGGAGATCAAAAGCCCGGCGGGTTCGCCTTTTACCCTTGCGATAAAGACGCCCTTGCGATCCAACTTAGGCTCTGCAGTCTTCTCTGCGAGCCAGTTATCGTGGCCAAGTGGGATGTAACCAAAGTGACCGGAGAAAGACTCGGACTCAAGCATGTGCAGCGCGCTTGACTCGCCCACTAGATCAACTGCCTCAATGGTGATGTCCACAGGAAGTTGCGGAAAGCCTTTGTCGATTGGCTCTTTGACCAGCTTGTAGTAGTCACGCAGAAAGCTCAGGCCGCTTTCCTCAAAGAGAGCAAGAAGCTCGGTGTCCATTTTGTTGCAATAGGTTCTTACGTCAAAGCCCTTGCGGTTTTGCTCCAGCCACGCAAAAGCTGCATCAAAAAGCTCTTTGGACTGCGCCTTGGTGCCGACGGTAAAAAAGTCAGGTTCAACTTTGTTTCTTGGAGTCGAGGTTTGAATAAACATGACGGCCTTGATTCCGCCTTCATCTAGGACCATGGTGTGGGCAGGCTCTTCGTAGCCATTTAGGAACTCGGTGATTTCACTAAGTGGCATTTGTTCAAAGTCTGGGTCTACGCGCAATTCGTGGTTGTTGCAGACCGAAAGCAGTGCTTGAGCGTCATCAAGGGTTGCGACTCTAATCATTAGCGGTAGATGCTTTCCTTAGATCTGGGATGGTCCAGGCGCGAACCTAAAAAATAATAACCCCGAACAAAGTGCCAAACATGCCAAGGGCCAAGCCTGAGATTTCTAACGATTTGTTTATAAATGTCGGAGGGTTGAGGTGAAATTGGGGGTAATTTCCCTTGGTTCTACAGCGAGTAAAAATAACTTTTTGACAATTTAGGTGAACAACCCGCGACACGCGGGATTAGCTACTGCCTTAAAGTTCAACCTGTGGGTTAATGTTCGAGAAATAACTAAATAAGTGAAAAAAATCGCGAGTTGCTACTACATCTAGTGGTTAAGTGCTAATGTTGTAAATCCACAGTTTGCGAGAATTTTCACAAAAATTTGCTAAAACCGGGCCTAAAAACCCACTTATCCAGGAGGAACACCAATGGCGGTGACCGTTTACACGCTCCCAGCTTGCGTTCAGTGCGACAGCACTAAGCGCATGTTGCAGCGTAACCAGATTGAGTATGCCGAGGTCGACATGTCTCAGGACCCAGTAGCTCTAGAAATGGTCAAGACCATGGGTTACACCGCGGCACCAGTAGTCGTCTCTGGAGACGAGCACTGGAGCGGTTTCCGCATGGACAAGATCCAAGCAATCTCCGCTTAGTTGAGGTGGATGAGATGTTCGACGTTGTTTACTTCTCGAGCGTCTCAGAAAACACCAAGCGCTTCGTAGACAAACTAGGTGCTACCGCCATCCGGATACCACTCAAATCCGAAGAAGCAGCCGACTTTGTACACGATCGGGACAGTGTCCTAGTAGTCCCCACCTACGGTGGCGGAAACGATGAATCAACTGTTCCAAAACAAGTAATCAAGTTCTTGAATAATCCGGTAAATCGGAAACACATCAAGGCGGTCATTTCAGGGGGAAACACCAATTTTGGTGCCCACTTCTGCAAGGCCGGCGACATAGTCGCCAGCAAACTCGGGGTTCCGGTGCTGTATCGGTTCGAGATCACTGGCACCCCAGAAGACGTAACGGAAGTAAAAGAAAGGCTGGCCGAACTGTGGCAAACCAACTAGTAGAAGTAGCTGATGACCAGGGAAACCTAACTGGCAAGCAGACCATCGAAAGCGCGATGTCCTATCAGGACCTAAACGCGATGATCAACCTGTGGGGTGCTGATCAGAAGCTTCAGCTGGAGAAAGACAAGCTTGCGGTTCGCAAGTACTTCCTAGACCACGTAAACCAGAACACCGTCTTCTTCCACAGCCTGAAGGAGCGTCTGGACTACCTGGTTGAGAACGAGTACTACGAGAAGGAAGTACTGGAACAGTACTCTTTCGAGTTCATCGAGAAGCTTGAGAAGCTTGCCTACTCCAAGAAGTTCCGCTTTGAAGCATTCATGGGTGCCTACAAGTTCTACACCGGCTACGCGCTAAAGACTTTTGACGGCACTCGCTACCTTGAGCGCTTCGAGGACCGCGTTGTAATGGTTGCGCTAACCCTTGCAGCTGGTGACGAGACCACCGCAATCAATTTGACCGAGGAGATCATCTCCGGTCGCTTCCAGCCAGCCACCCCAACCTTCCTAAACTGCGGTAAGAAGCAGCGCGGTGAGTTCGTCTCCTGCTTCCTGCTTCGCATCGAAGACAACATGGAGTCGATTGCCCGTGGCATCAACTCAGCGCTGCAGCTATCTAAGCGCGGTGGCGGTGTTGCACTTTCACTTTCTAACGTTCGCGAATACGGTGCTCCAATCAAGAAGATTGAGGGCCAGTCCTCCGGCATCATCCCAGTGATGAAGCTATTGGAAGACAGCTTCTCCTACGCCAACCAGCTAGGTGCTCGTCAGGGTGCCGGTGCGGTTTACCTAAACGCACACCACCCAGACATCATGCGTTTCCTAGACACCAAGCGTGAGAACGCAGACGAGAAGATTCGTATCAAGACTCTTTCCATCGGTGTGGTTGTTCCAGACATCACTTTGGAGCTTGCGAAGAACGGCGAGGACATGTACCTGTTCTCCCCTTATGACGTTGAGAAGGTTTACGGCGTTCCGTTTGGCGACATCTCGGTCACCGAGAAGTACAACGAAATGGTCGATGACCCACGCATTCGCAAGTCCAAGATCAAGGCTCGTGAGCTGTTTGAGCGCATTGCTGAGCTTCAGTTCGAGTCCGGCTACCCATACGTCATGTATGAGGACACCGTAAACGCTGCTAACCCAATTCAGGGTCGCATCAACATGTCCAACCTCTGCTCTGAGATCCTGCAGGTGAACACCCCTACCACCTACAACGCTGACCTCAGCTATGACGACATCGGTAAGGACATCTCCTGCAACCTAGGATCGATGAACATCGCCATGGCAATGGACGGTGGCGACCTAGGTCTGACCGTTGAGACTTCAATCCGTGCGCTAACCGCAGTTTCTGACATGTCCAACATCGAGAGCGTTCGTTCGATCTCAGATGGTAACCACAAGTCACACGCGATTGGCCTTGGCCAGATGAACCTGCACGGTTACCTTGCTCGCGAGAAGGTCCACTACGGTTCGGAGGAGTCGATCGACTTCACCAACATTTACTTCTACACCGTGGTTTACCACGCCATCAAGGCGTCAAACAAGATTGCTATCGAGCGTAAGAGCTACTTCCACAACTTTGAGAACTCAAAGTATGCAAGTGGCGAGTTCTTCGATAAGTACACCGACCAGGTTTGGGCACCAAGCACCCCGAAGGCTAAGGAGCTGTTTGCCAAGGCAAACGTTACTATCCCAACCCAACAGGACTGGAAAGAGCTGAAGGCTTCGGTAATGAAGCACGGTATCTACAACCAGAACCTTCAGGCCGTGCCTCCAACCGGTTCGATCTCCTACATCAACAACTCGACAAGCTCGATCCACCCAATCGCTTCTCGTGTTGAGGTTCGTAAGGAAGGCAAGCTAGGTCGCGTTTACTACCCAGCTCCATTCTTAAGCGAAGAAAACTGGGAGTACTACGAGGACGCCTACGAAGTAGGACCAGACAAGATCATCGACGTCTACGCTGCTGCAACCCAGCACGTTGACCAGGGTCTATCGCTAACACTGTTCTTCAAGGACACCGCAACCACCCGCGATGTTAACCGTGCACAGATTTACGCATGGAAAAAGGGCATCAAGACCATTTACTATATTCGCATTCGACAGGCTGCACTTGAGGGCACCGAGGTCGAAAACTGCGTCAGCTGCATGCTCTAGGAAAGAGGGAAATCAACATGGCTACCAAACTGATTACCAGACCTATCAACTGGAACAAGATCGAGGACTCCGTTGACCTAGACGTCTGGAACCGCCTCACCCAGAACTTCTGGCTGCCTGAGAAGGTCCCAATCTCCAACGACGTGCAGTCCTGGGAGAACCTGCGTCCTCACGAGCAGAAGCTAACCATGCACGTGTTCACCGGTCTGACCATGCTGGACACCATCCAGGGCACCGTTGGTTCAATGAGCCTGATGCCAGATGCTCGCACCCCTCACGAAGAGGCAGTGATCACGAACATTGCGTTCATGGAGTCGGTCCACGCCAAGAGCTACTCGAGCGTGTTCTCAACCCTTTGCTCCACCAGCGACATCGACGAGGCCTTCCGCTGGTCCGAGGACAACCCATACCTTCAGAAGAAGGCCGAGATCATCTTGGGTTACTACCGCGGTGATGACCCACTAAAGCGCAAGGTTGCCTCCACCCTGTTGGAGTCCTTCTTGTTCTACTCGGGCTTCTACCTACCGATGTACTGGTCCTCCAGAGCGAAGCTAACCAACACCGCTGACCTAATTCGCCTAATCATTCGCGATGAGGCCATTCACGGTTACTACATTGGCTACAAGTTCCAGCTTGGATACAACGAGTCTTCAACTTCCCGCCAGGAAGAGCTAAAGAGCTACACCTACGATCTTCTCCTCGAGCTCTACGAGAACGAGGTTAAGTACACCGCAGACCTGTATGACGAAATTGGGCTAACCCACGACGTCAAGCAGTTCCTGCACTACAACGGCAACAAGGCACTGATGAACCTTGGGTTTGACCCACTGTTCCCTAAGGATGACTGCCAAGTCTCCCCTGCCATCCTCAGCGCCCTAAGCCCAGCCAGCGATGAGAATCACGACTTCTTCTCTGGCTCTGGCTCGTCTTACGTAATTGGTAAGCACGAAGCCACCACCGATGATGACTGGAACTTCTAGGAGATATTCATGGACTGCAATTGCGGTAAAGACACTTGTGGCTGCGGC
>NZ_CBCHRQ010000061.1:0-8018 GCF_965064355.1 Aquiluna sp. | reverse complement strand
CTGATCCTGGACTCAATTGAATCTAAGACGCAGGTCTGATGAGCGACTTTCTCGAATCAATGTCGTCGATGCAAGATGACTTTCAGCGGCTTTGGACTCCGCATCGTCTGATCTATTTACAGACCGGGCAGCAGCCACCGGATGATGAATGCCCGTTCTGCCTAGGGCCTGGCAAGTCAGACGAGGACGCATTGATCGTCTTCCGCGGGAAAACTTGTTTCGTTCTGCTAAATCTCTTCCCATACAACGCAGGTCACTTATTGGTCTGTCCTTACCGTCACGTTGACACCTATGACGCAGCTACTGATGAGGAGATTGCAGAGATTGCTTTGCTTACTCAGCAGGCCATGCGAACTCTAAGGAAGGTTTCTGGCACTCACGGGTTTAACATCGGGATGAATCAAGGTGAGGTTGCAGGAGCTGGCATTGCTGGCCACCTGCATCAACACATAGTTCCAAGGTGGAGCCACGATTCAAACTTCTTCCCGATCATCGCTAAGACCAAGGCCATGCCGAGGCTACTAAGTGATGTTCGCGAAACAATTGCTAACAACTGGTCAACAGCGAAATAGGATTGAGACATGTCAGATAAGTCAAATGCAACCCCATTGGTAAAAAGCGGCCTGGCAGAAATGCTAAAGGGCGGCGTAATTATGGACGTCGTAACTGCTGAGCAGGCAAGGATTGCTGAAGATGCGGGCGCTGTCGCTGTTATGGCGCTCGAGCGAGTGCCTGCAGATATCCGAGCACAGGGCGGCGTTGCTCGCATGAGCGACCCAGACTTGATCGACCAGATCATAAAGACTGTATCCATCCCAGTTATGGCTAAGGCCCGTATCGGACACTTCGTAGAGGCACAGGTACTTGAGTCGCTAGAAGTTGACTACATCGACGAGTCGGAGGTTCTAAGCCCTGCCGACTACGTGAACCACATCGATAAGTGGGGCTTCAAGACTCCATTCGTTTGTGGCGCAACCAACCTGGGTGAAGCACTCAGACGAATCACTGAGGGCGCGTCCATGATTCGCTCAAAGGGCGAGGCCGGCACCGGTGACGTCTCTGAGGCAACCAAGCACATCCGCACCATCTTGTCTGAGGTGCGTGCACTTGCTGCCAAGAACGATGACGAGCTCTATGTCGCAGCCAAGGAGCTACAGGCCCCTTACCAGCTCGTAAAGCAGGTTGCACACTCTGGAAAGTTGCCAGTAGTGCTCTTTGTTGCCGGTGGCGTAGCTACCCCAGCGGATGCAGCCATGATGATGCAGCTTGGCGCTGACGGAGTGTTCGTCGGCTCTGGAATCTTCAAGAGTGGTAACCCAGCTGCTCGCGCTGGAGCAATTGTCAAGGCAACCACTTTCTTCGACGACCCAAAGGTCATTGCAGAGGTCAGCCGTGGCCTAGGAGAAGCAATGGTTGGAATCAACGTGAACGATCTTCCAGCTCCTCACCGCTTGAGCGAGCGTGGTTGGTAGTTGCTAGTTGGCGTCCTAGCGCTTCAGGGTGATTGGCGAGAGCACAGGCTCTTACTAGAGCAGCTTGGGGCGGAAGTTTTACCGGTAAGGCTAAGCCAAGAACTCGACCAAGTGGATGCGCTGGTTATCCCAGGTGGCGAGTCAACCACAATGTCCAATCTTGCTAAAAGCTTTGGACTTTTTCCTGCGCTTCGCGAATTCGTAAAGAACAAGCCAACCCTTGGCACCTGTGCCGGTCTGATAATGCTCTCTGACAAAGTTCAAGGCGCGGCAGAAGGTCAGGAATTTGTTGGTGGATTAGACATTGAGTCTTCACGAAATGCCTATGGCGGTCAGAGCTACAGCTTCGAGGCTGATGTTGAGATCTCGGGGGAGTCAGAGCGAGTTGCTTTCATTCGAGCCCCTAGAATTTTGGCGGTAGGAAAAGCAGATGTGATCGCTTCGCTAAATGGTGAACCGGTTGCTGTAAGGCAAGGGAACCTTTTTGGGGCGACCTTTCACCCTGAGATCACAGGCGGCACGAAACTGCATTCACTTTTCCTAGAGAGCATTAGCTAAGAAGAAGGATTCATGTCAGGCCATTCCAAATGGGCAACAACCAAGCATAAAAAAGCAGCCAACGATTCCAAACGCGCCAAGCTCTGGGCCAAACTCATTCGCAACATCGAAGTCGCAACCCGCTCCGGCGGAGCTGACATCGAAGGAAACCCAACCCTTTACGACGCCGTATACAAGGCGCGAAAAAACTCTGTCCCAAGCGACAACATCGACCGTGCAATCAAGCGTGGTTCTGGAGCGTTGGGCGACGCTGCCGATTACACCAACATCATGTACGAGGGTTACGGGCCAAATGGAATCGCCATCCTGATTGAGTGTTTGACCGACAATAAGAACCGCTCGGCTGCTGAGGTGAGGACTGCCGTAACCAAGAATGGTGGCACCATGGCGAACCCTGGCTCAGTTTCATATCAGTTTGCCCGCAAGGGTGTGATCGTCGTTGTTGACGGTGCTGACGAAGACGCAATTCTTGAGGCGACGATTGAGCATGATGTTGAAGACCTCTCCGCCAACGGCGATGGCTTTGTTCTAACCTGTGACCCTTCTTCAATGGTCGACGCGCGCGCAGCCTTGCAGTCGGCCGGCATCGACTATGAGTCGGCGGATGTCGAGTTTGTCTCGTCCTTGAAGATTCAGGCAGATGCCGAGACGGCGAATAAAGTCATCAGGATGATCGACGCGATTGAAGATTTGGATGACGTCCAGAGCGTCTACACCAATATGGATATCTCGGTTGAGGTGCTAGCAGCGCTAGAGGCCTGATGGCAATCATTTTAGGTGTTGACCCAGGCCTTACCCGCTGTGGCTTCGCCCTTATTGACACGGCGAAGAATGAGGCATTGGCTTTTGGAATGTATCAATCCCTTCCATCTTCCGACGCCAGAGATCGAGTAGGCGCGATTGCAGCTGAGCTCAAAAGCCTTATTGCTCAACATAAGCCCGAGTTGATAGCCCTTGAAAGAGTGTTCGCCCAAGCAAACCTTCGATCAGTGATGGGGGTTGCGCAGGTGTCTGGAGCTTTGATGGCCCTCGCCTTTGAGGCGAATATTCCACTTCAGTTCTTCACCCCGAGTGAGGTAAAGGCTGCCGTTACCGGAAATGGTAGGGCTACCAAGGATCAAGTCGCCCTGATGGTCACCAGAATTTTGAAGCTTGAAGAAGTGCCCAAGCCCGCTGACGTTGCTGATGCTTTAGCTGTCGCACTGTGCGCTTCAAAGCGCGGAGCTGCGGTGGGCACTTCTGCACAGCAACAGTGGGTCGCGGCGGCCAAAAAAGCCTCTCGCCGACTAGGTTAGGCACGTGATTGAACTTCTAGCCGGACGGGTCTCCAGGCTGTCCTCAGACTCGCTAACTCTCATTGTTTGTGGTGTTGGCTTTCGCGTTGCAATCACGCCTCGATTTTCCCTAAAACTCAAGCAGAATCAAGAGCTTGAGCTGGTTACTCGTCTTGTCGTGAGAGAAGATGACCTCTCACTCTTTGGCTTTGAGAACTCGGGGGAGCAGGAGGCTTTCGACCTGCTCTGCTCGGTGAGCGGCATTGGCCCAAAGCTTGCAATGACTGTCCTAAGCGGTATGGACTCTCAGCAGATTGCGAATGCCGTAAATTCTCAGGATGACGCAGCATTCAGAGCAGTCTCCGGCATTGGTCCCAAGACTGCGAAACTGATTGTGATTTCCTTGACCAACAAGGTTGGACTCTCGTCATCGACACCACGTTCCAAAGTCCTAGAAGCATTACTGCAGCTTGGAACTGACGAGGGGCTCGCTCGCGAGATTCTGGTTCAGATCCCTGAGAACCTGGATAATTCAGCCGCCCTAAAGCAGGCTCTCGCACTGCTTGGAAAAGCCAGATTGAGCGATCGATGATTGAGCCAACCCCAGACGAAAGGGAAGTCGAACAGACGCTTCGACCTTCTAACCTCAGTGAATTCGTCGGACAGAAAAAAGTAGTCAGCCAGATTGAACTTCTGATGTCGGCAGCCAAGCTGCACAATCGCACTCCTGACCACATCTTGCTCGCAGGGCCTCCAGGCTTAGGCAAAACCACCCTGGCGATGATTGTTGCCCAGGAGTCCAATCGCACACTCAGGCTTACCTCAGGACCTGCCATCCAGTCCTCTGGGGATCTGGCATCAATGCTCTCTGCTCTTGAGACTGGTGATGTGTTGTTCATTGACGAGATTCATCGCATGTCTAGAAGCGCTGAGGAAATGCTTTACCTTGCGATGGAGGACTTCCGAGTCGATGTCATGGTTGGAAAGGGCCCCGGAGCAACTTCAATCTCGCTGGACATTTCTCCCTTCACCCTGGTGGGGGCTACCACGCGAAGCGGAATGCTACCAACCCCACTCAGAGATCGATTTGGCTTCACGGCGTTCTTAGAGTTCTACGAGACCGAGGAGCTCGAAGGCGTGATCCAAAGATCAGCCATACGACTGGGCATAGATCTGACTTTCGAGGCCGTAGCTGCCCTGGCCCTGAGATCACGCGGCACACCTCGAATAGCAAATCGCCTGCTCAGGAGAGTCAGAGACTTTGCCGCGGTGAATGGTCACATAACCGTTGATCTGGAGTCTGTTTCTGGAGCTATGGCGCTATTTGAGATTGACAGTCAGGGGCTCGACCGTGTCGATCGCCAAATTCTTCGGCTGCTGGCAACGCAGTTTGCTGCTAAGCCGGTTGGACTGAGCACACTGGCAGTAGCCATAGGCGAAGAGCCGGAAACCATAGAAGCAGTGATCGAGCCGTATTTGATTCGAATTGGCTACATTCAAAGGACATCGAGGGGTAGAGAGATTACCCAAGCCGGAATCCAGCACATTAGTCAGAGCTAGAGCGAAATCCAATCAGACCGCCTATAATTTCGGGGGACCTGTTCGGTAAGGAAAAACCTTGGATTACATTCTGCTTGGCGTGCTCGCCGTAATGATTTTGCTTTTGGTACAACAGAACCGCAAGCGCAAGAAGGAAGCTCAGAGCTTGCTATCTGCCCTAGCTGTCGGAGCTAACGTCATCCTGCACTCAGGAATCAAGGGCACTGTTACCGCAATCGACGGCGATGACATCGTCATCGAGTCCACCCCTAAAACCAAGCTGGTAGTCGTCAAGGCCGCAGTTCGCGCCATCGCGCCAGCAGTAACAGAAGAAAAGTAACCATGGCCGAGAACACCACGTCAAGTTCAGCCAAGCGCAAACTTGGTTGGATCGGAGGCATTGCAGCCTTCTTCGCCGGTCTAATCATTTGGGGAGTAGCAAGCGGACAGCCCGGAGCTGCCTACGTCCCTGAACTGGCACTTGACCTTCAGGGTGGAACCTCAATCATCTTGACCCCTACCCTCGCCGATGGCGAGAGCGTCGACCCAGAGCAGCTAACCCAGGCACTTGAGATCATTCGCCAGCGAATTGATGGCACCGGTGTAAGTGAAGCTCAGGTCAGCATTCAGGGCGAGCAGAACATCCTGGTTTCGATTCCTGGTACCCCGGACGCGAACACGCTTCAGTTGATCAAGGCTTCTGCGCTTTTGGAATTCCGCCCAGTGATTACTTATGGGGCAAACACAGTGGTTACCGAGTCTGCGGCAGTTGACTTCTCCCAGTTATCCGACACCCCAAGTGCAACACCTGCCAATGGTTCGGATGCGCTTTGGGTGACCGACAGAGTGAAGGCTCAGTTCGAGGCTCTCGACTGCACGCAGGCTTTCCGCCCTGCAGGTCAGGTTGACGACCCAGCAAAGCCACTTGTGACCTGCGATGACACTTTGGCTCTTAAGTACATCCTTGGCCCTGTAGAGGTCTTCGGTCTGAATATTTCGAACGCAACCTCAGGTACTGTCGCCACTCAGACTGGTGCAAGCACCAATGACTGGGCTGTAAACCTTGAATTCGACGCCGAGGGTACCGCTGCTTTTGGCACTGTGACCGCTCGTCTGTTCACATTGCAATCACCGCAGAATCAGTTCGCAATCACATTGGATGGACTAGTAATTACAGCACCTGCCACCAACGCTGTGATCACGAATGGCCAGGCGCAGATCACTGGTTCCTTTACTCAGGAATCGGCAACTGTATTGGCAGACCAGCTGAAGTATGGTGCTCTGCCAATTGGATTCGAGATTCAATCTCAGGAGAACATCTCCGCGACTTTGGGTGAGGATTCGCTAGCAGCTGGTTTGCTTGCCGGCCTTATCGGTCTGATAGTTGTCGTTGTCTATATGACCTTCCAGTACCGAGGATTAGCCTCTGTGGTTCTCGGATCGCTAATCGTGGCAGCGCTTTTGGTCTACCTAGCGGTTGCATTCCTAAGTTGGAGACAGGGCTACAGACTGTCACTTGCCGGTGTAGCAGGTTTGATCGTGGCCATCGGTATTACAGCCGACTCGTTCATCGTTTACTTCGAGCGCGTTCGCGATGAACTTCGAGAGGGTAAAACCCTTGAGGTTGCCGTCGAGGCGGGCTGGAAGCGCGCGCTTAGAACAATTCTGGTTTCTGACGCAGTTAGCATCACTGCTGCTGTAACCCTTTACGTGCTAACCAGCTCCTCGGTTCGAGGCTTCGCCTTCACCCTTGGTCTAGTGACTCTGATTGACCTCTTAGTTGTTGCACTATTCACCCACCCGATGCTTCAGCTGTTGGCTAGAAACAAGTTCTTTGCCTCTGGACACAAGTGGTCCGGTTTCGACCTTTCGGCTTCTCGCGCTGCCTATCTAGGTAGAGCTGAGTTCCGAGTCAGCGAAGTGCTAGCCGAAGGTAAGGCGGAGAAGGCCTCCAAGGAAGCCAAAAGACGCCAAACCATTGCAGAACGCAAGGCCAAGGAGGCTGCTAATGACTAGTTTCAAGCAAATTGGTAATGACCTTTACTCCGGAGAGCGTTCTTTCGACTTCGTTGGCCGACGTAAAATTTGGTATGCCTTCGCAGCCCTTGCGGTAATCCTTGCCATCCTGCTACCTATCTTCCGCGGCGGATTCAACTTCGGTATCGAGTTCCGTGGCGGTAGCGAATTCAGGCTTACCAACTCTCAAGAGTTGCCACTTGAACTTGCAGAACCAGCCATTCACTCGGTGGTGCCAGAGGTAGCAGTGGTGATCTCCAAGGTCGGTGTCTCTGACATCCGCATCCAGACTGAGCAGTTGGAAGACGTCGAGTCTGAGGCGGCACGTCTGGCCCTGGCCAAAGAATATAAAGTCGATGCTTCTACCGTGGCATCTAGCTTTATCGGACCAAACTGGGGTGCTGATGTTACGCGTCAGGCAATAACGGGTCTGCTGGTGTTCTTGGTCCTAGTTTCGATCCTCATGGCTGTTTACTTCCGCTCTTGGAAGATGTCGCTTGCGGCACTGATTGCTTTGCTTCACGACCTTGTGGTGACTGCTGGTGTCTACGCTGCGGTTGGTTTCGAAATCACCCCGGCAGCTGTAATCGGCTTCCTCACGATCTTGAGCTACTCGCTGTATGACACCGTGGTCGTTTTTGATAAGGTCCGTGAGAACACGCTGGAAATCGAGTACTCAGAGACTAGAACCTTTGGTGAGATGGTGAACCTTGCGGTGAACCAAACCCTGGTTCGCTCTATCAACACCTCTGTGGTAGCGGTATTGCCTGTTGCAGCCATCTTGTTTGTGGGATCGGCGCTTTTGGGAGCTGGAACCTTGCGTGACATTGCTCTAGCGCTATTCGTTGGAACGATTGTCGGTACCTACTCGTCGATCTTCTTAGCACCTCCTATTTATGTACACCTTCGCGAGAATGAGCCCAAGCTGAAGGCAGCTGCTGACAAGGTTGCCGCAAACCGCTAATAGACTTCTCACTACCAGAATCAGGAGTGGGAATTGACCGACAGCCTTGCATCGTCGCTTCGGTCGAGACTGCCCAGAATCTTCACTAGGTCTTCGACCGCATATTCGACGGATCTAAGCGAGCTCATCCGGATAGTCCGACTCAACCATGCCAAGACTGATCCAGCCTTTATTGAGAAGGCCTACAAAATTGCC
>NZ_CBCHRQ010000060.1:0-8039 GCF_965064355.1 Aquiluna sp. | reverse complement strand
TGCGTATTCGAACATCATTTTCCTTAGTCCACGCTCACATAATCTGGGCCGGAGTAGTTGCCGGTCTTTAGTTTCTGACGCTGCATCAAAACATCGTTTAGCAAACTCGATGCACCGAATCTAAATAGGTCTGGGCTTAGCCACTGCTCGCCCGCGGTTTCCTTTACGACCACCAAATACTTAATGGCGTCTTTTGCGGTGCGAATTCCACCGGCAGGCTTTACGCCAATAAGAACCCCGTGCTCGTCATACCAATCGCGCACTGCCTGCAGCATCAACATGGTGATTGGAATGGTGGCGTTTACCGTGACCTTGCCGGTCGAGGTCTTAATGAAATCGCCACCAGCCAACATCGCGAGGTAGCTTGCTCTGCGAATGTTGTCGTAGGTCTGCAATTCACCGGTTTCTAAAATCACCTTGAGGTGAGCGTAGGAACCATCGCTGCGCTTGCAAGCTTGTTTAACTGCCTGAATCTGTTTGAAAACCTCTAGGTAGTTGCCGCTTAGGAATGCACCGCGATCGATAACCATGTCGATCTCGTCGGCACCGGCTTTGACAGCGTCCTTGGTGTCGAGCAATTTAACCGGGACGCTTGCGCGTCCGGAAGGAAAAGCAGTGGCAACTGCGGCGACATAGATCCCGCTATTACCAAGGGCCTTCTTAGCGTGCTTGACCATGTCGCCATAAACACATATGGCTGCAGGGCGCGGGCAATCCAAATCGGTTGGGTCTGGGGTTAGTGCTTTTAGGCAAAGGCTGCGCACGCGTTCCGGGGTGTCCATGCCTTCGAGAGTTGTGAGGTCCATCATCTTGATGGCGGCATCCAATGCCCACGCCTTAGAGGAAGTCTTTATCGATCGAGTTCCAAGGGAAGCGGCTCTAGCCTCAAGACCAACTTTGTCAACACCTGGAAGCGAGTGAAGCCAGCGCCTGAGGCTCTGATTTGTGATCCGAGAGCCGACGATGGCTTCCGGGCTAAGTGGCTGCAAGATAACTCCTTGAAATCTCCACCAAGCCTACCTCTTACTTAGGAATTTCACCCCGGTGAGCTCTTCGCTGGTGCGCCAAAGCGCCGCCATTGCCTCAGCATCGTGAGAGCGTTTTGAGCCTTTGATTTTCTTCGGCTTACCCCAAAGTTCCAGGCTCGGACCTATGAAATCGCCGCTGTCTATATCGCTGCCGAGGGATGCGTAGATCTGGCTCTGTGCACCCTGCTTTGCAGTTTGGGCGAACGGGTCCAGCACGTGAGGGAAGTTCTCCTGCAGTCCGGTAACCGCCCAGCCCGGGTGCGCGGCAATCGATTTACAATGACCGCCTTCGGCGGTAATACGGTTGTGCAGCTCGCGCGCAAACCAGAGGCATGCCAACTTAGAGTCTGCGTAGCGTTGCCAACGGTTATATTTCGATTCACTTGCTCCGCGAACAATCTCTGTGCTTGCGCTATCGAAGTTGCCTCTGCGGTGAACAACTGAGCTCAGTGAAATCACGCGAGGATCGGTTGCCTTTTGTAGCTGTGCCCAGAGCCCTGCGGTTATGACGAAGTGCCCTAGGTGATTGGTCGCCATCTGGATTTCGATGCCCTGTTTGGAAAGCTTGAAATCTGGGCCCATGAGACCTGCGTTGTTCATCAAGACATCTACCGGACTAGTGATTGATGCGGCAAATTCTTTGACCTGGTCGAAGTCCGACACATCCAACACCTTTGCCGTGATCGAGACTTCTGGGTTGTGAGTTTGGATGTCTTTGGCAGCATCGAGAAGGCGTTTTTCTCCTCTTGCCAGAAGGGTTAGGTCAAAGCCTTTGGCTGCTAGCGCTTTGGCAGATTCAAGACCGAGTCCGGAGCTTGCTCCGGTGATTATTGCGTATGGCTTCACAGCCAAAAACTACCACTGAGCCTTACTAAACTTTGGTGTAATCACATCGAGGTGTCCATGCAATCCAGCACGCAGCTGACTTTGAAACTGGGCATACCTCAAATAATCACTTGGGGATCTGGCTTTTACCTCCCTGCAATCCTCGCTGTCCCTATCTCCAAAGACCTGGGCATTCCCACCGAAACCCTCTTTTGGGCCTTCACCATTTCACTTCTGGTTTCAGGCCTAATTGGGCCAAGGATTGGCAAGGCTATTGACCGTCTAGGAGGCCGCCGAGTTCTACCATTTGGCAATCTGGCCTTCGCTTTGGGATTGTCCCTACTGGCGCTCAGTTCAGAGCCCGTTCTGCTATTTGTGGCCTGGATCTTTATGGGCATCGGAGCATCGATGGGCAACTACGACTCGGCTTTTGCAACCGCGGTTTCGTTCTTGGGCACCAAAGCCAACAAGGTCATTGCCGGCATCACCGTGTTCGCCGGATTCTCCTCAACTATTTCCTGGCCGCTGACATCGTTTTTGAACGACAGTTTCAGTTGGCAGACAGCGGTTTGGTTCTGGGTCGTCATGCACCTGTTGGTTGCGCTGCCAATTCACCTTTCGATCCCAAGTGTCGAACCTAGAGAAGTGGCCGATGCCACCGGACCGATTCGCAAAGTCATCAAAAACCGGTTCCGCTTTGATCCGCTGCTGCTGGTTTTTGCGGTGATGTTTGCGCTGGAGGGGTTCATTGTTTCTAGCGTGAATAGCACCTTGCCGTTCATGCTCAGCGAAATAGGTGCCGAACAACAGGTGGCAATCTTCGCCGCTGCCATTTTGGGACCTTCGCAGGTGGCAGCCAGGTTGTTGTTGGTGGCACTTGATCGCTACCTAACTCCAATGCGGGTGGCAGCGATCTCGATCTTGGTTCACCCCGCAGGGGTGATTCTGCTTTTGATTTTTGGGGCTAATGCGATTTTGCCGTTTGTGATTCTTCACGGTATTGGCGTTGGCCTAAATCCATTTATCCGAGGTTCACTGCCGCTTTTGTTCTTTGGTTCAGAGAGCTATGGCCAGCGCCAGGGTTACGTGATGATGCTCAGCAAAATAGTCTCCGCGCTAAGTCCAACACTGCTCACTCTGATGCTTTTGGCAAATCCACAATTGGCGATCGTTTCAACCATGTCTATGGGGCTTGCGGCGATGACCCTGCTGATTCTTTTGGCCTTCATGCGCAGGTCCAGAAATCAAACTAACGTTCTGGTAAAGCCTGCAGATTAGCGCTTTCTACCCAGTTTTCCAGCCCTCGCCAGCTGCCCCAGCCATCATCAAGAGAGAAGTGTCCTGCCCCTTGAACCACGATGGTTTCAAGACCCAGCGACTGATAGAAACCTGTGCCATTTGGCTGCCAGCGATCTTTGTCGCTAGCTACCGCTGTGACGTTTCCTGCCCACTTATTCATCTGAGGCTTTAGGGCTGGGTTTCTAAAGTCCAGCGGCTCGCCCTCGATTCCGGTGGTTTCTGCGGTCATAACTGGGTCTGGGATTGCAACCAGAAGCGCTCTGTCAAAAGGCTTGCTGAACAAATCGGTCAGCGCTCCATAGAGGAAGTTAATGGTTCCGAGTGAATGCGCAATAACGATCTTCTCGCCCGCTTCAACATCATCCATCATGTTGGACTCTTGTCGAAGCAAGTCCTGCCATTCGGTTGGGTTAGGAGTGTCTGGGTTTGGAAACTGTGGATACCAAACTTGGTGACCCTGGTTGCGCAATTTCGCTGCTGTGAGGCGCATCCAGTGGCCCTCAGGACGACGGTTGGTCCAACCGTGAAGCATTAGTACTTTCGACACTAGTTAGACCATTGGGTCGGCGATGCCAACGTAGACGGTCTCTAGGTATTCCTCGATGCCCTCGAGAGATCCCTCACGACCAAGACCAGACTGCTTGACCCCACCAAATGGACCTGCTGGATTAGAAACCAATCCGGTGTTCAGGCCAAACATTCCAGTCTCAAGCTTCTCGGCTAGACGCAGACCACGGTTGAGGTCCTTGGTGAAGGCATAGGCAACCAGGCCGTATTCGGTGTCGTTTGCCATTGCAACAGCTTCGTCCTCGGTCTTGAATGTGACGATTGGGGCTACTGGACCGAAGATTTCGTTTTTGAGAATCTCGCTGTTTGCAGCTACCCCTTGCAGCACGGTTGGTGGGTAGAAATAGCCCTCGCCAGTTGGGATGACGCCACCGGTGAGGACTTTTGCTCCCCTTGAGGTTGCGTCATTCACCAGTGCGTGAATAGCGTTTCTCGACTTCTCATCGATAACCGGTCCAATGTTGGTGCCCTCTTCGACTCCTCTGGCGACCTTGAGTGCTGAAAACCTTGCGGTTAGCTTCTGGGCAAACTCATCGGCAACGGATTCGTGAATCAGGAAGCGGTTAGCTGCGGTGCAGGCCTCGCCCATGTTGCGAAGTTTTGCCTGCATTGCGCCTTCAACAGCCTTGTCGACATCAGCATCTTCGAAAACTAAGAACGGCGCATTGCCACCAAGTTCCATTGAGGTGCGCAGCACCTGGTCGGCAGAGTCCTTAATCAGCATCTTGCCAATAGGAGTTGATCCGGTGAAGGAGAGCTTACGAAGCCGAGAGTCTTTGATAATCGGTCCGGTGACCTCGGAAACTCGAGAGGTCTGAATCACGTTCACCACACCAGCTGGAACTCCAACCTCTTGCAGAACCTTTGCGAATAGCAAAGAGGTCAGCGGGGTTAGGGCAGCAGGCTTCAGGATCGAGGTGCAACCAGCTGCGATTGCTGGCCCGATCTTTCTGGTGGCCATGGCTAGCGGGAAATTCCAGGGGGTAATCAAAAGTGCAGGGCCAACCGGCTTTTTGAGAACCATCAAACGGTTCTTGCCATCTGGTGCGGTTTGGTAGCGACCGTTTACGCGCACTGCCTCTTCAGAGAACCAACGCAAAAACTCAGATCCGTAGGCGACCTCACCCTTGGCCTCTAGAAATGGCTTTCCCATTTCAAGCGACATCAAAATCGCAAAGTCATCGCTCATCGCGGTGATCTTCTCGAACGCTGCACGAAGTAGCTCAGCCCTCACGCGAGGTGCGGTGGCTGCCCAGGACTTTTGAGTGTCATGAGCTGCTGCGATGGCCTCTTGGCCATCTTCAAAGGAAGCATCGGCAATGGTCTTTAGCAGTTTGCCGGTGGCAGGGTCAAAGACGTCAAAAGTCTTGCCATCGGAGGCATCACGCCAAACTCCGTTGATGTAAAGACCGGTTGGAACTAGATCGAGAACGCGCTTCTCGTCGGCAGAGGTAATCACTTAGCCACTCCTTCGTGTACTTCTATATCCTGCCACTTTAGGCGCTGAGAATTCACCACAACCGAGACAGAACTAAATGCCATTGCCGCTCCGGCAAGCATCGGGTTTAGCAGTCCCATCGCCGCAACTGGAATCAAAATCAGGTTGTAACCAAAGGCCCAACCTAGGTTTTGCAAGATGTTTCGGTGGGTGCGCTTGGCAAGTGAAAGTGCGTAGGCCACGTTGAGCGGGTTGTCATCCAAGATTGTGATCGCACTGGCAGCTTGGGCTGCGTGAGCGCCAGAACCCATTGCAATACCAACATCTGCGCGAGCAAGAGCCGCCACATCGTTGATGCCATCGCCAACCATCGCGGTGACCTGGTTTGCACTATGAAGAAGTTCTAGCTTTTGCTCAGGGGTTACTCCGCCGCGGAAGCTCTCGATTGTAAGCTGGGTGGCGATTACCTCAACGCGTGCTGGGTGGTCGCCAGAAAGTAACTCAACTTCGATACCCATCTTTGTCAGCGCGGCAACTGCCTCTTTGGCACCAACGCGTACCTCGTCGCTAAGTTCGATCAGGCCGTGGGCCCAACCTTCCCAAGCAACCACAACCAAGGTGTTTGGTCCCGCGTTAGCAAGAGCTTCATCTAACTCCAGTTGGTTTTCATAGCTACCCGGTCGCTCAACGCTCACCAGCTTGCCCTCGACCAAACCGGTAAGTCCGACACCAGCCTGCTCGGTGACCTCGGTGGCTGTGAATTGGTTGCTGAGTTTGCTGATTGCTTTGGCCACCGGGTGATTTGAACCCTGTTCGACTGCAGCGGCATAAGCCAGCATGGTGGCAGAACCTACACCGCCCAGTCCACGGGAGTTCACGACTCGAAGCTGACCATCGGTGAGCGTTCCAGTCTTATCGAAAATAACCCGCTTCACGCGAGAAGCCAACCTGAGCGAATCTGGGTTTCTAATGACCAAAGACTTCTTAGTGCCCAAACCAGTGGCAACCGTAAGACTCATCGGAACAGCAATGCCCAGAGCACAAGGGCAGGCAATCACCAGCACTGCAACCGCCGCCGAAACTGCAAAGTCGGTGCTGGCACCAAGCAAGCTCCAAACCGCGAAGGTAGCACCGGCGATGACGATAACGCTTGGAACGAAGATGCTGGAAATACGGTCGGCAAGAGATCCAAGCTGGGTCTTTTGAGCAGTTGCCTCACGAACCAAGTCTGCAATTCGAGAAAGTCGAGAGACACTCGCGCTTCCGGTTGCTTCAAGCTCAATCTGGCCATCAAGCGACGTTGCCCCTGCCGAGAGCTCACCGCCCTGGGTAATGGCTACCGGCAAGCTTTCTCCGGTGAGAGTTGAAAGATCGATCAGTGCATTTGCAGAGAGCAACTTGCCATCGACCGGAATTCGTTCACCGGCGTTTACAAATACCTTGTCGCCTTGGCGAACCTCTTGGGATGCGATCGTCATGCGCTCGCCATCGCGCTCGATGTTTGCCTTTTCTGGGATGGCTGCAAGCAGTGCTCTGACCGCATCGGTTGCGCTTCTTCTAGCGCGGACTTCGATGTATCGACCAATTAGTACAACTGCAGGCACGACAGCGCTGACTTCGAAGTAATTGTGTGGGTGACCGGCCAGCGTCATGTAAACGCTGTATCCGTATGCCACCAGGGAGCCTAAGGAAACCAGGGTGTCCATGGTGGAATTGAGGTGCCTTAGATTCTTCAGCGCAGCTTTGTGGAAGGGGTATGCCACGTAGACAATTACGACTGTGGCCAAACCCCAGACCAGGTATTGGGATCCTGTGAATGCAAACCATGTCACCATGCCGAACAGCATGGTTAGCCCCGCAAAGATTGAACCAATCCAGAGTCTTGGTTTTAGGGTTTGAAGTTCTGACCTACCAGATCCGACCTTGTAGCCGGCTGCTTCAACCGCTTGAGAAAGCTCGGCCTGTGTTACTTCTGGGCTTAGTTGAAGGTGAGCCTTTTCCGTTGCAAAGTCAACGTAGGCAGTTACTCCAGAGAGCTTGTTGAGATTCTTTTCGACCCGCCTAGCGCAAGCCGTGCAGGTCATCCCCTCAATTTCAAGCTCTTGAAGATTAGTTTTAGGCATCTAGGGAGGTGAATTCCTTGGCGGTGTAACCGGCGGCGGTAATTGCCTCGGAAAGCTGGTCATTGGAAAGACCACTCTGCTCAATAACAGCACTGCCCTTTGCGTGGTCTACCTGCACGTTTGAAACTCCAGCAAGACCGCTGAGCTCCTTGGTGATGGTCATTGCACAGTGCCCGCAGGTCATGCCCTCGATTTGGATCTCTACTTTGCTCACTTTGTCTCCTTTGAATTGCTGTTGGTTCTTCTAACTAGGACAACCCAGGGGGGTTGCTAGAAAATTTCGTGAAGCTAGGCGTTGAACAGGTTTGCGATTTGGCTCCAGCGCTCTTTGTTGAGTGAATACCAAACCCAGGTGCCGCGGCGCTCGCCACTAATTAGGCCAGCCTCGGCGAGCTTTTTTAGGTGGTGGCTGATGGTTGGTTGGGTCAGATCAAGTGGTTCGGTTAGGTTGCAAACGCAAGACTCTTGGTTTTCACTGGCGGCAATCATCGCCAAAATCTGGAGCCTGGTTGGATCTGCCACTGCCTTGAGGGCGGTTGCCATCGACTCCGCGGTCGTGCGAGCAAGCGGTTCTGCCCCTGCCACTGGAAGGCAGTCTAAAAGCTGCAGCGGAATTCTCGTAACCACGTGTTAACCTGTCTGTATAGATACTTATCTATAATCTCAACCAGTCGGCTAAATAGATAGGTGTCTAAGTGAAGTTTACGTTAGGGCAACGCTTGTCGGCCGAGTTCATTGGCACCGCAGGCATTGTTGCGG
>NZ_CBCHRQ010000059.1:0-8714 GCF_965064355.1 Aquiluna sp. | reverse complement strand
CCTTTTTGATTGCACATTGCAATAATGCGTGCCGGACCGTGCTCTTTGAGCTTGGCCGGAACTGGGAATTCCTTCTTAGAGAGATTCACCGGTGCCTCCAACTTTTTCTACCATTAGCCTACCGCCGCGCGCGGGGGTGTGAAGACGCATAAACCTCACGCAGTGTATCAATTGTGACCAATGTGTAAATCTGGGTTGTTGCCACCGATGCGTGCCCTAAGAGCTCCTGAACCACCCTGACGTCCGCTCCACCCTCAATCAAGTGTGTGGCAAAGGAGTGCCTGAGTGAATGCGGTGAGACAGACAAGCCACAACCCACACCCGCTGACTGGATAATCTCCCAGATGCTCTGGCGAGAAAGTCTGGAGCCGCGCTGGTTTAAAAACAGTGCTGGGCCACCAGCTTTGGCGCTAAGCAGCGGTCTGGAGCGAATCAAATAGGCATCTATTGCACGCTGCGCGAAGGATCCGACCGGAACTAACCGCTCCTTTGAGCCCTTGCCTCGAATCCTCACCCAGCCACCCTGCACCATTTCATCAAGATCTAACTGGGCAACCTCGCTCACGCGACATCCGGAGGAATACATCAGTTCCAAAATTGCGCGGTTTCTAAGTCTTAGGACATCCGCGGTTTCATCGTCGGGTTCAGGCCCGGCTGCCGAAAGTAGCGCCATGACCTGCGACTGAGTGAGGGCCTTCGGCAAACGCTTTGGAAGCTTGGGGCTTTTCACCTGCTGGCTTGGGTCATCGGTGCGCAGGTTTTCCAATAGCAAATACTTTTGGTAACCACGAACTGCAGCCAGGATTCTCGCCGATGACGCTGCCCTTAGGTTTTGAGCACTCAGCCACTGTAAGAAATCTGAAAGCTGAGACCGAGTGATGCGCAGTTCCGAAAAGCTGTTTTGATCCAAATATTCGCGGTATTTAGCCAGGTCGGACTTATAGGCACTTAGAGTGTTCTTACTCAGACCCCGCTCAATCACGAGGTGCCGCAGGTAGGCATCCAGCGGCGATGTCATTTAGGACTCGTCAAATAGCTTTTGCTGCTTTTGACGCTCAAGTGCAGCTTTTACCAAACCGTGGAACATTGGGTTTGGCTTGGTAGGACGAGACTTAAACTCAGGGTGAGCCTGGGTGGAGACGTAGTAAGGGTGAACATCTCTTGGAAGCTCCACATATTCAACTAGCTGACCGTCTGGGCTGGTTCCCGAGAACACCAATCCAGCCGCAGCGATTTGTTCGCGGTAGTGGTTATTGACCTCGTAGCGGTGACGGTGGCGTTCGCTGGCGGTAAGGGCGCCATAGACCTTGGCAACCTGCGAGCCCTCCTGCAGCTTGGCCTCGTAAAGCCCAAGTCTCATAGTTCCGCCCATATCTCCCGCGGCAAGCACATCAACCTGCTCAGCCATGGTGGCAATCACCGGATGTGGGGCACCGGGCTCAAACTCACTCGAGGTTGCGCCCTTTATGCCTGCCACGTTTCTGGCGTATTCGATCACCATGCATTGCAGTCCTAAGCACAGACCAAGAGTTGGGATCTGGTTTTCTCTTGCGAAGCGAAGTGCTCCGAGTTTGCCCTCAATGCCGCGGATACCAAAGCCACCTGGAACACAAATTGCATCTAGATCACTCAGGTGCTCGCGAGCGCCGGCTTCAGAATCACAGTCATCCGAGCGAATCCAGCGGATATTCACCTTGGTGGATTCGGCAAACCCACCTGCACGGATTGCTTCGGTTACCGAAAGATATGCGTCTGGTAGGTCGATGTACTTACCAACCAAACCAATAGTCACCTCATGCTTAGGTTCGTGAACCGCAGCCAATACCGGCGACCAGTTAGACCAATCGACTTCGCCTGCTTCAAGCCCTAGCTTTCTAATGATGTAGCTATCAAGACCCTCGGAATTCAACACCTTTGGAATGTCATAGATGGACGAAGCATCAGCTGCAGTAACCACTGCCTCGCGGTCAACGTCACACATGTTTGCAATTTTGTTTTTGATGGAATCAGGCAACTCTCGGTCGGAGCGGCAGACAATCGCATCTGGCGCAATGCCGAGTGAGCGAAGCTGTGCAACGGAGTGTTGAGTTGGCTTGGTCTTGAGCTCCCCAGATGGTTTTAGGAAAGGAACCAGAGTGACGTGGACGAAAAATGCATTGTCTCGCCCAATATCTCTTCTGACCTGGCGGGCTGCCTCCATGAAGGGCTGTGACTCAATATCGCCAACTGTCCCACCGATCTCGGTGATGATTACATCGGGAATTGGCTTTTGGTTTGCCTGCAGGCGCATTCTGCGCTTGATCTCGTCGGTGATGTGAGGAATCACCTGAACAGTGTCACCCAGATACTCACCGCGACGCTCTTTGGCAATGACATTTGAGTAGGCCTGACCGGTAGTCACGTTTGCCGCCGCGTTTAGGTTGATGTCCAAGAATCGCTCGTAGTGGCCAATATCCAGGTCGGTCTCAGCGCCATCGTCGGTGACGAATACTTCTCCGTGCTGGAACGGATTCATTGTGCCGGGGTCAACATTTAGATAGGGGTCAAGTTTTTGCATTACTACCCGCAATCCCCTTGCGGTCAATAGATTGCCCAGCGATGCCGCGGTCAAACCCTTGCCTAGCGAAGACGCAACGCCACCGGTTACGAAGATATGTGAGGGGATTCCAGAGCTTTGAGCCATGGAACTTCAATTTATCAGTTCCTAGAGCTCAAAAAGCTCCTGACACGAAAGTTGTTAGTGAGATTTCAAAAGTTCTTCTGCGTGTTGCAATGCAACCTGAGAATCTGGGTTACCCGAAAGCATTCGCGCGAGCTCTCGCGTTCTGTCTTTTGGACCCAATAACTGAACCGAAGACTTAGTGATTTCCCCCGAAACTTCCTTTGCGACTTTGATCTGCTGGTGCGCAAAGGCTGCAACCTGCGGCAAGTGGGTAACGACAATCACCTGGGTGTTTTCACTCAGTCTGCGAAGCCTTCTGCCGAGCTCAACGGCAGCTTGACCACCCACACCGGCATCGACCTCATCGAAAATCATGGTCGGCATGGGGTGATCGCCGGCTAGGACCAACTCAATAGCCAGCATGATCCTTGAAAGTTCACCACCGGATGCCCCCTTGGCAAGCGGCCTTGGATCACTCCCGGCATTGGAAAGTAGAAACTCAATTCGATCTCGACCACTAGCCTCAAAATCCCCAAGCGGTGAAAGGTTTACGCTAAATCGGCTCCCCTGCATCGCAAGATCATTGAGCTCGGTGGAAACCCGAGTCGTTAGGCGCGTGGCGGCATCCTGCCTGACTTGGCTGAGTTTGGATGCATCAATTGAAAGCTGACTCAAGGTTGAGGCAAGCTGCATTTCCAAGCGCTCAACTTGCTCGTCCGAACTATCCAGGTCCAAAAGTTCAACCTGCCAACCTGAAATCGCAGCGAGAACCTCTGCGAGTCCCATGCCGACTTTACGTTCCAGCTGAACCAAAGCCGCCTTGCGCATTTGCAGCTGCTCCAATTGAGCTGGATCTGCCTCTAAGTCAAGCAAAAATGAAGCTAGGTCAGCAGAAACATCCGAAGCTAATGCGTTTGCCTCCCTCAGGCGGGTTCCTAGCTCTCTTAGCTCGCTGTCACTGGATTGCTCAAGTGATCTTGATGCCAAACCCAACAGCTCAAGCGCAGCTGGCTCGGCTTCGGCTAAAGCATCGTGAGCCGTTGCAGCGTTGATCCTCAGGGACTCGACATTTGCGAGGCGATTGATTCGCTCTTCGATGTCTTCTAGCTCCCCCTCAACTGGAGAGAGTTTTTCGATTTCGGCAAGTAACTCTCGAAGTTCATTTACCCTGCGCTGATCAGAGGATGCCGCCGACTGCAGTCGCTCTAGCCGAGCCTGCAGCTCTTTGAATGCCTGAAAACTTGCTCTGTAGGAATCTTTTGCCGCTAGGACCGTGATCCCGCCGAATTCATCAAGTGCATCGCGCTGTGCCGCAAGCGAGCGAAGTCTGAGCTGATCTGACTGACCATGCACCGTCACCAATTTTGATGCAAGTTCCGCCAAGGCACCAGCGGGTGCCTGAGCCCCTCCGAGCGCGGCACGGGACCGGCCATCAGCGGTGACTGTTCGATTGACAAGCAGAGTGTGGGAATCGACTTCTCCACCTAGGGCCTCAACCGCCTGAATCAGCTCTGGATCTGTAATGTGCCAGCTGCCTTCCACAAAGAGTTGCTGCTGACCGGTTCTCACCGAGCTGGAATCTGCGCGACCTCCAAGCAGCAAACTTAGAGCATTGAGCACCATGGTCTTTCCAGCACCGGTCTCGCCCGTTAGGGCTGTAAATCCAGATTTCAGCTCGAGTTGGGCTGATTCAATTACACCAAGATTTCGGATTCCAATTGCTTCAATCACTTCTCGCTGTCTGGACCTCTCCAGCCGGTTACCGGCAGCGAGAACTTCTTCACAATTCGATCCGCAAAAGGTTCATCTTCCAAAACAACAACTGGAACTGGTTCATTGCTTCGTCGAACCTCAACGCGAGATCCTGGAGCAAGATCAAAAGTCCGGCGCCCATCGCACCAGAGCACTCCCGCACCGGAACTGCGACGAAGGACCTCAATCGCGAGATGAGTCTGAGGGCCAACCACAAGCGGCCTAGCAAATAGCGCATGAGCGCTAAGCGGAATCATCATTAGTGCCTCAACGTTTGGCCAAACTACCGGGCCACCTGCGCTGAAGGCATATGCCGTTGATCCGGTTGGGGTGGAGACCAGGACTCCGTCGCAGCCAAAGGATGAAACCGGACGAGAATCAACCTCGATAACTACCTCAAGCATGCGCTCGCGAGCGCTTTTTTCAACTGCCACTTCGTTCAACGCCCAAGATCGGTAAGTTTCTTTACCCTGGTTGGTCACAACCACATCAAGTGCAAGTCGATCACGCACCTGGTAGCGCTTCGATATGACAATGTCCAAAGCCGAAATCAAGCTTCCACTTTCAGCCTCAGCCATGAAACCAAAGTGTCCGGCGTTAATGCCAAGAATTGGGGCTTTTGTTCCCCGCAACAGTTCGGCAGCGCGAAGGATGCTGCCGTCACCTCCTAGAACAACTGCGAGTTCTACTTCAGATCCGTCATAGCTCAAAACTTCACTTGGAATACTCACACCAAGTTTTGTCAGCGAATCGATGTGCTCCTGTTCGAGCAGCACGGTCAGAGAATTCTGCCCCAGGTGTTTGCACGCGCTTAGCACTAACTCAGCCTTTTCTAAGTACTGAGGGCTGGATACCAGCAGAACCTTGCGACTCATCTTTCCTTCTTGGCCAATTGAGAAATTGATTCAGACCATTGTTGCCGATTATCGACTCCATTTGGGCTTATCCACAATAAGTATTCGGTATTGCCGTGAGTTCCCTTGATGGAAGATTCAACCAGCCCCGAGATCTCGTAACCCAAAGCTGAAGCGCAATCAACCACCTGCTCCAGTGCCCGGCGTCTCTCGCGCCAGTCGGTTACGATCCCCGAAGCATTTAGCGAATGCTTGCCGACCTCAAACTGAGGCTTCACCAAAAGCACCATGGGTGCTTTTGGTGCCAGTTTGGCGAGTTGTTCCAATACAAGCGTCAGCGAAATGAAACTTAGGTCCGCCACCACGTGCGAGAAATCAAAGGTTCTACCGGTAAGTTCAGTCAGCTTTTCAACAGTTAGGTCTCGAAGATTGCAGCTTTCCAAACTGACTACACGCACATCGTTTCTCAGAAGGTCCACCAATTGGTCATGTCCCACATCGACCGCCACCACACCCGCAGCACCGCTCTCTAAAAGAACCTGAGTGAAACCTCCAGTGGAAGCGCCCGCATCAAGGCACCAACCCGAAATCGAGATCTCAAACGCCTTTAGTGCATCGTCTAGTTTTTGGCCGGCTCGAGATACAAAATCTGGACCCTGAGTCAAGCTCAACTCGTCAGTTTCTGAAATCTTTTGGGCAGGCTTTGTGGCCAATGTCCCATTGACTAGAACTCGAGACTGATCAATTAGCGAGGCAGCGTGTGATCGCGAGCGAGCAATCGAACGAATTACAAGCTCAATGTCTAAGCGTTCACTCACTGGTTCACTAGCTTCTCGAGTTCGTTCACAATTTCTTGCAAGCGCTCAAGCTGAGCCTGAGGTTCTAGGTCGTCGATACCCGCAAGGAGCTGTTCGATGTCCATCAAATTCCTATTCGTAGAGGGCGGCTTCAACGTCCAGCCCATAAATCGGAGTGCCGCAACTCCAGATTAGCGAGCAAGCAGCTCGAAGGGCCTCGGGTGACCTTGGGTCACCTTCGGTCACAATAACTTTGTTGCCAATTAGTTCAACCTCGGTCTTTCCCAATTTCACTCCCCGCTTGGTCATTTTCACCTGTGGGTATGGCTCAAAGAGCTGTCGCAAATCTTCGAGAATGTAGGCTGGACGGTCCTCCGGGCGGGCGCCAATCAAGTCTTTTCTAGTCGCAATACCGGTCAGCACGCATGCGGTATCGATACCAAATCCGACGCCGCCTCGAATATCAGTGTCGAGGCGATCGCCGATCATTAGTGGACGCGAAATGTTTAGTTGTGAAACGGCAGATTCGAAAATCGGGCGAAAAGGTTTTCCCGCAAAATCCGGAAGTATTCCAACAGCGGTATGTACAGCGGAAACCAGCGTGCCATTGCCAGGTGCAATTCCACCTTCGCGAGGAATCGTCCAATCTTGATTTGTTGCCAGCCAAATGGCGCCACCCTGGATGGCAAAAGAAGCTTCAGCAAGGTGCTTCCATCCAATTTCTGGACTAAATCCCTGAATCACGGCAGCTGGTTTATCGGATGCGCTGGAAACCAGTTCGAAGCCAAAAGCCTCTACCTCCGAGGTGAGGCCTTCTCCCCCAACGACCAGAACTTTAGAGCCGGCAGGAATTCGCTCAGCAAGCATCTTGACTGCAGCTCGTGCTGAACCAACAACTTCATCGGGCTGAACGTTCAACCCAAAGGCTGCCAATTGTTCTGCAATTGTCTCGGGCTTACGAGAGGCATTATTCGTGACGTAGCCAATCTTGAAGCCCTGTGCTTGAGCGGAGTTGATGCTTTCAACAGCGTGCTCGATTGCTTGTGAACCTAGGTACACCACACCATCAAGGTCTAAAAGTAGAGAGTCGTAACCATCAACCAGTCTTGCCACGGTTTCCCCTTGGCTTAAAATCCTTGCCGGATGTCTGAGATCTGCCACCAAATTTCTTAGGGCCGCCGTCTTTCACCCATGGCTTACGTTCGCCATCGCGAGATGGGAACTTGCGCTCACCGTTTCCGACAGCGGGCCTGGCAGCACCATCGCCACTTGGACGCTCGCGCTTGCCTCCCTCACGTGGATTGAATTTTCTATCCCCGTCACGCGAAGGTGCGCGTCGATCTCTATCCGGAGAACCACTTCGCTCTTTACGGTCACCGTCACGAGGGGTGAACTTACGCTCAGGCTTTGCCGTTCTATCGAACTCTTCGCTGGTCGGAATGTGAATCTCTTCAACTAGGTCAAACAGCTCGCCGTCCTGGTTGTCGATTGCGTGATCTGCACGGTCAGCAAGCGTCTCCCACTCGGCACCGTCTTGACCAAGCTCACGCAAAACCTCGGCGTAGCTGCGGAAAAGTAGTGGTGACTGTGGGTAAACGGTCTTTGGGGTAAGTTCAGCAATCTCGAGTTCTTGTTTTGCTTCCTTGGCCTGGCCAAGATCCAGTCTTGCCCCAGAGAGCGCAATGGCTAGGTTGATGCGAATTCCAACCGCAAGTTTGCTGCGGTCAAGACCCGACACTGCTTCTAAAGCGCGCTCAGGTCTCCCCAGTCCGCGCTCGGAATCAACAATCAGCGGTAGCTGGTCGTTGGAGCCGGTAAGCCTGCGGTGGGTAAGTAGCTCGCGCAAAGCTAGCGCAAAATCTGATGATTTATAGGCAGTAATGCCAAGTGTTTCGTGGACGATGGCCAGACGGCCCGCTCTGCGAGATGCAGCAAGCGCGTGCTTATGAGCCAAGTCAGCATCGGAATCTATTAGCAATGAGACCATTGCGAGGTGCCTAGCAACCATTTCAGCGTTTTCAGCGGTCAGGGTCTTTAGCTGAACCCTGGCACCCATGTCTAGATCCTCAGGAGTGATCTCCGATGGGATCAGAGGTGACTTCTCTAGATCTTTGGTGCGCTCGACGCGCTGTTGCCAAACTGGGCGATCGCCCTCCTGGCGAACGCCACGGCCCGATGGGCCCTCTTTGTCGGCCTGAGGCCTTGGTCTTCTGGATTCCATATGTTTGTCTTCCTTGAAGATAGCTTAAAAAGGAAAAGGCCACCCCATAAGGAGTGGCCTTTTCTAAAGTAAGTCCGGCGGTGTCCTACTCTCCCACAAGGTCCCCCTTGCAGGACCATCGGCGCTGAGAGTCTTAGCTTCCGGGTTCGGAATGTGACCGGGCGTTTCCCTCTCGCTATGGCCGCCGAAACACTATTGAGATATGTGAATCGAAGATCATTCTTCGGTTCTCGACCATACCTCGAGAACCACACAGTGGACGCAAGCACAAATTTGAAGTTGTATCAAGTTATCGGGCTATTAGTACGGGTCAGCTCCATGCCTTTCAGCACTTCCACATCCCGCCTATCAACGCAGTAATCTAGCTGCGGCCCTCTCGACATAAAGTCATGGAAATCTCATCTTGAAGCAAGCTTCCCGCTTAGATG
>NZ_CBCHRQ010000058.1:0-9122 GCF_965064355.1 Aquiluna sp. | reverse complement strand
GATTCCAAGACGTCTTCGTACTTCTCGAAAGTCTGCGCTATCTGATCGTATGCCTCTTGAATTTCTTGGTCAGAACCAGGGCGCTTTGTGGCGCAAGTGTCGAGGTGACGCTCAAGCGCAGCTATCAATTGCCTTAGGGCCAGTGCTGGTTCTTCATGCATGATTCTTACGCTATCGCCCAAATGCCAATTCTCAAAGAACCCAGCAATGGATTGCTTAGGAAGTTCGTGATAGATTATTGGCTTGCTCGGCCCTGGTCGAGTGCATTGTCCGGGTGGCGGAATGGCAGACGCGCTAGCTTGAGGTGTTAGTCTCCGAAAGGAGGTAGGGGTTCAAGTCCCCTTTCGGACACAATGCTGCATAGGAATTTTTACTTCCTAGATTTCTCGCGGTTGGTATCCAAACTAGAATTGGCAAATGCCCTCCGAATCAATCTCTTCTGCCATGCAGTATGGCGTCGAGCAAGCCCGCAATCTTCTGCGTGGTAAGGCCGTTCTAGCTCTTACTGGAGCAGGCATTTCAACCGACAGCGGCATCCCTGATTACCGTGGCGAGGGCCGAGTAGTTCGACACCCCCTTACTTTTGATGAATTCATGGGCTCTAAGCAAAATCAGGCCAGGTATTGGGCACGCTCCTATGTCGGTTGGAGCCGGGTCGAGGCGGCCACCCCTAACCCTGGCCACCTAGCTCTTGCTAAGGCAGAGCTCACCGGCCAGGTCTTCTCGATAATCACTCAAAACGTCGATGGCCTGCACCAAAAAGCGGGTTCGAAAAAGGTTCTTGAACTTCACGGACGTTTGGATCAGGTGCTATGCACCGGTTGTGGCGACATTCTTTCAAGGCCTGAACTTGACGCCAGGATTGCGCATCTAAACCCAGAGGTTAACCGATCGCAAGATGTTGAATTCACCCCGGATGGCGATGCTGAGGTAGAGGTCGGAAAGAACTTTAGAGTCCCAGAGTGTGGCTTTTGCGGTGCACACTACAAACCGGATGTGGTCTTTTTTGGAGAACAGGTTCCACTGTCCAGGGTTGAGGCTGCCGAAGGGTTGCTCAACAGTGCTGAGGCCGTGCTGGTTGCGGGTACTTCGCTAACTGTGAACTCTGGGCTAAGGCTGGTAAAGCGAGCCCAAAAACGCGGTATTCCGATCGTGATTGTGAATCTGGGCGACACCAAAGCCGATCTGATTGCAAATGTAAAACTCTCTGCTTCAACATCCGATCTGCTGGAGGCAATTCTCAATGACTAACAGCACACTCGGTCTGCTCCGTCATGGCCAGACTGACTGGAACATAGATCTTCGTCTGCAGGGCACCACGGACATTGCGATGAACCAGATTGGCATCGAACAAATCGAAACCGCCAGCAAACACCTAGATCATGGTTGGGATGTGATTTTGAGCTCCCCGCTTGGAAGGGCTCGGCAAAGCGCTGAAATTGTTGCGGCACAAATTGGAATTAGTGAGATCACAATTGAGCCGCTGCTGTTGGAGCGAGCATTCGGCATCGGCGAGGGTCTTACATATGCCGAGTGGGGTGAAAAATTCTCCAAGTTGGATGACATTCCAGGTGCGGAGTCCAGAGCCAGCGTTGAGCATAGAGCGCGCGAACTGCTAGCCCACATTGAATCCAACTACGCAGGTGTCAGAGTGCTGGCCGTTTCTCACGGGGCATTGATTCGCTTTGTACTAAGCGAGGTATCAAAGGGAACAATTCCACCCTCGGGAGAAAGATTGCAGAACGCTTCGCTGCACCTTTTGCACCACCGCGGATCATGGGAGCTTGAAGGCTGGAAGCCTCAGCCTTTAGGTTCAGATTCGATTTAGTAACTCGAACAATTCTGCTGCCGAGTTTCGCCAGGAGAACCTACCCGCCTGCGCAATTGATTTTTGAGAGGTGCTCGCCCAGACACCTTCATCGCCTAGGCGATTGATCTGATCGACAAACGATTGTGGGTCATCGGGGTTGAAATAGTTGGCCGCGTCAGCGCCGATCTCTTTGAAAATTTCAAGATTCGAAACCACAGCGGGTGTGCCGCGCACCATCGCTTCAATAACCGGAATGCCAAATCCTTCATCCTTAGAGGCTGTAACCAAGGCCTGGGCTCTGATAAGCCACTGGTGATATTCGGCCTCGTCGACGCCGTTCTCGAATTGAACCCGGGCCCCAAGGGAATTCGCCAGTGCGGTCAGTTCCGCTTTTCGAGCAAGGGATATGCGAGAAAGGCAAACCAGGGTGTGCTCAGGGAGCAGGGAGACTCCCCTGATTAGCGCCTCGACGTCTTTGTAGCCAATAAAACTGCCCATGTAGACCAAGATTCGCGAACCAGAGTTATTGCGCTCTGGAACGACCCCTGCCGCGTCGGCGGCATTGTAGATAACGCTGATCGGTCTTTTGGTTAGACGATGTTTGAGCATTTGCTGTTTGGTGGTGTTTGAAACAGTGACAACTGCGTCAGCACCGTTGAGCACCAGCCGCTGGGGTGCGAAGCTCAGGTGATACAGCCACCAAACAATTCGCACCAGCGGATTGAATTCTTTGGGCGGGGTGCGGTGACGGTAGTAAATCAAATCGTGAAGCGTTAGGACCAATTTGAATTTTCTGCCAAGTCCGGAGGTGGTTTGCATCGGGCTGAACAGCACATCGATGCCGGTCTTATTTAGTCTTCTGGCGGTGAAGATTTCCAGCACCGATGTTGGGTCACTGGCCCAGACAACTGCTACCGATTTTGGAAGCTTGGCTTCCACCCTGGCATCACAAACGATTACGGTGAGGGCGGTCAACTTCGAAAGCTCTGCGATTAGTCCGAGGCTGAACCTAGAAATGCCATCTGGGTGCTCCGGCTTTATAAACCTTGCGTCAAATGCAATTTTTCTCAAAGCTCACCCAAGAATTTGTCTATTGCCATTGCGACATCGGCGGACGACTCGTAGTGCGTTAGGTGGCCCACCGACGGCATAATCTCCAATTTTGAACCGGCAATTAGGCCCTGAAGTTTGATCTGGTTTGCCAGCGGTGCGATCAGGTCCTTCTCCCCCGCAATCAACAAGGTCGGATGCTCGAAGTCTTTGGCAAAATCCAAGACGCTCGATCCAGAGGCTGCAGCGAAGCCCTCGTGAGCGACTCGGTCACTGCGATAGGTGGAAAAGTGCTGGTGGTGTTGATTGTGTATCCAGGAGCGAAGCTTGAGGCTCTTTGATGTTGCCATTGCCACCGACATGACACGGACGACCAGCCAGCTTCGAAGTAATCCTGAACCGAGCCTGCCAAGGGATACGGCAAGAGAGTAAAAGCTGCGTGCAATCTTGTTCGCAAGATCGTTCTGCTCGCTGGATCTGGTGGTAATTGGGTTTTGAAGCACAATGGCTCTTGCCTTCATACCCTGGCTAACTGCCTTTGAGACCACAAGGGATCCAAAGCTGTGGCCAATCACGACAACATCCGAGCCGATCTGATCAACCAGTTGGGTTAGCCAATCGGCATAGCTTTCTAGGTCGTGTTTTTGGAGTTCTGGAGTCTTGCCATACCCCGGGAGGTCGGGAATCAGCACCTCGTAGTCGACAAGCGCTCCAGCGATGGCGGCAAGGCCGTTGTGGTCACCCCGAAACCCGTGAATAAAAAGCAGTTTGCCCTTGGGATCAGCCGAGGGGTAGTGCCAAATTGCTGTGGTTCCGATATCGGCCCGGTGACCGCGCTTGCCTGCCAAGGCGGCAAGGGTCGGGGCAGCAAGATTTAGAACCGGCATGTGTCAAGTCTAGGAGTGTCGGTAAGCCTGAGTAGTCTGGGCGCAAGGAGAAGCCTTGTTAGATTTTGATTTTGATCCAAACCGCCCAGCATGGAGTAAGCGGCTCGCGGTTTTTGACCTTGAAACCACCGGATTAGACCTTGACACCTCGAGGATCGTTACTGCCGCTGTCGCGGTTATCGATTCCAACGGTGAACCCACCGAAGTCCACGAGTGGCTCGTAAACCCTGGAATCGAAATTCCCGAGGCCGCGGCGAATGTGCATGGAATCACAACGGACATGGCAAAAGCCAATGGCGTGCAGCCAGGTCCTGCTATCTCCGAAATGCTGGAGGTGCTCGCACGACTAAATGCGTCAATGCCGATAGTGGCATTCAATGCTCCCTATGACTTTTCAATCTTGAAATCCGAGGCTGAGAGATATGATCACCAGCCACTGTCCCCCATGCCGGTTATCGATCCGCTGGTTCTCGACCGTAAGCTCGTGAAGTTTCGCTCCGGAAAGGGCTCTCGTACCCTGATTGCACTTTGCCGTGACTATGGAGTCGAACTGCTTGACGCACACAACTCAACCGCTGATGCTGTCGCCGCAGGACGTTTGGCGCAGCGCCAGGCAGCTAAGTTCCCTGCTTTGAATATTTCTGCCGAAGAACTGCATGCCTCACAGGCAACCTGGTCGGATGAGCAGAGCCTGGAGTTTGAAGCCTGGCTTAAACAACAAGACCGCCCGGATTACCGTGCGGTCTTGGGTTGGCCAATAAAGAATTAGCCGAAGTTCTTGTAACGCTCGTTGAAGCGCTCTACGCGTCCTGCAGAGTCCATGATGCGCTGCTTACCGGTGTAGAACGGGTGGCTAGCAGAGCTAATTTCCACGTCGTAAACAGGGTAGGTCTTACCGTCTTCCCACTCAATGGTCTTTGAGCTGGTGATGGTAGCGCGGGTTAGAAATGCAACGCCAGATGCCAGGTCGCGAAATACGATTGGCTCGTAGGTTGGGTGAATTTCAGCCTTCATGGTTTCCTTCTTGTGAAATCTTTTTGCTAATGAGCAACAGCGGGAAAGCTTAGCAGCAATTTCCCTTGTCGTCTAGGACGCAATCGCAGAGAATCTACCGTCCTGGTAGCTCACATGCAGTGGGAAACGGAAAGTCTCAGAGATCGCGGCGCTGGTAATAGTGGCACCGATCTCTCCCCTGGCCAAAATCTTGCCATCCTGCATCAGAAGAGCGTGGGTGAATCCGGCGGGGATTTCCTCTAGGTGGTGAGTCACCATCGCCATCGCTGGCGCCTGAGGGCTGGTGGCGTAGCCGCTGAGTAGGCGAAGGGTAAGTTCCCTAGCGGCCAAATCAAGACTTGCTACTGGTTCATCCAAGAGCATCAGCTCTGGGTCGGTCATAACCGAACGGGCAATTTGAACGCGCTTGCGCTCACCGTCTGACAACGTTCCAAAAGGACGCTGGGCAAAGTCTTCAAGCTGCCACTCTCTGAGAACCCGCATTGCTCGACGCTCATCAATCGCATCGTAGGTCTCGTTCCAGCGTCCGGTGACCCCGTAGCTGGCAGTCATTACGGCGTTTAGAACGCTCTCGCTGTTTGGAATCTGGTTGGCCAAAGCACTGGATGCAAAGCCGATACGGGTTCGAAGTTCAAAAACGTTTACCTCTCCCAAGCGCTGGTCCAGGATTCTTGCCTGTCCAGAGGATGGATGAATCTGAGCAGCGCAAACCCTGAGCATGGTCGTTTTTCCAGCACCGTTTGAGCCCAAAATCACCCAACGCTCATTTGAATTGGCGGAGAAAGTAACGGACTCTAGGATCGCTTTACCGCTGCGAACTACGCTGACATTTTGAAGATCAATAACCTGTGACATTGAAAAATAGCCTAGCTCTGAACTGCCCTGGAGTAGACCTCTAGCGTGCGAGTCGCAATCGACTCCCAGCTAAATTCTTCAACGGCTCGGATGCGTCCAGCTTTACCAAAGGACTTAAGGGTTCCTGATTCCAACGCAGCGTTTAGGGCGTTGCCCCAATCGGTCACGAACTTGTTCTCATCAACCGGAGTTCCAGAGCCATCATCAACTTGCTCGATCGGGACGAGCCAACCGGTCTTGCCATCTAGCACGACCTCGGGGATGCCTCCGGTTGCAGTTGCTATTACAGGAGCGCCACAGGCCATGGCCTCTAGGTTTACGATTCCCAATGGTTCGTAAATCGAAGGGCAGACAAAGGCGTCAGCACTGCTCAATAGTGCCGCCAGCTTTGGTTGCGGGAGGTGCTCGGGAATCCAAACTACGCCCGAGCGGGTCTTGGAGAGTTCAGACACTAGGTGCTCGACCTCAGCCTTGATTTCTATGGTGTCCGGTGCGCCGGCGCAAAGCACCAACTGAACATCATGCGGCAGCTGGCTTGCAGCCCGAAGAAAGTAAGGAAGACCCTTTTGCCTGGTAATTCGACCAACAAAAATTACTGAACGCTGATCTGGGTTTACTCCCAGGGAGCGGACGACGTCGGGATCGTGCAGCGGTTGCCACTTTTGCGAGTCAATGCCGTTGTAGACGACCTCAACCTTGTTTGGATCAAGTTCTGGATAAGCCTTGAGAATGTCCCTCCGCATGCCGTGAGACACCGCTATAACTGACTTTGCCTGCTCGTAAGCGGCACGCTCGATAAAGGATGAGACCGCATAGCCTCCCCCAAGCTGTTCTGCTTTCCAGGGGCGCAAGGGTTCCAATGAGTGAGCGGTGATCACGTGAGGTATGCCATGCAGCATCGATGCCACGTGACCAGCAAAATTGGCATACCAGGTGTGCGAGTGCACTAGGTCTGCGCCTGAAATAGCTTGCACAATCTCGAGATCGGTAGCCATGGTTTGAATGGCTGGGTTGGCCTTTGAGTATGCCGCAGGAGTGCTGTAGCCAAATGTGTCGGCTTCTTGAATCGGCTCCCCAAATGCGTGAACTCGAGCCTGAATTCTGGATCGGAGAACCTTAACCAATTCGGTGATGTGCACACCGGCTCCACCATAGATATTTGGCGGATACTCCTTGGTAACAAAATCCACGCGCATAACGAAATGCTAGTGTCTGCGCCACTTTTAACAACTAACATTTGGCTATGGGTCGAACAAGAGTCTTCGGAATGGTTCTCGCTGGTGGCGAGGGCAAGCGCTTGATGCCGCTAACCGCAGATCGAGCCAAGCCAGCGGTGCCTTTTGCCGGCAGCTACCGCTTGGTTGATTTTGCTCTATCGAACCTAATCAACTCTGGTCTCAGACGAATTGTGGTGCTAACCCAGTACAAATCGCACTCGCTCGACCGTCACGTCTCTCAAACCTGGCGCATGTCACCGCTATTGGGTTCTTACGTGGCTTCGGTGCCTGCTCAGCAGCGCTTGGGCAAGCGCTGGTATACCGGCAGTGCGGACGCGATTTTGCAGTCCATGAACGCTCTCAGCGATGAGAGGCCCGACTACGTGGTGGTGGTCGGTGCCGACCACGTTTACCGAATGGACTTTGATCAGATGCTGCAGTCGCACATCGAATCCGGCATGGAGGCAACCGTCGCTGCAATCAGGCAGCCAATCGCTATTGCTCCGCAGTTTGGCGTTATCGAGGTAGATCCGGCTAACCCGGTCAAGATTGCGGCTTTCAGAGAGAAGCCAAGCGACCCTCAGCCGGTGCCGGGAGATCCAACCCAGGCTTTGGTTTCGATGGGAAACTACATCTTCAATGCGCAGTCTTTGATTGATGCAATTGAGCGCGATGGCGAGAACCCGGATTCTGACCACGACATGGGTGGGGATATCATCCCTTACTTTGTGAACCAAGGTACTGCTGGAGCTTACGACTTCACCTTCAATGAGATTCCTGGTGCAACTGCTCGCGACAAGTCTTACTGGCGAGACGTGGGAACCATGGACTCCTACTACGACGCCCACATGGACCTAATTTCGACCATGCCAATTTTCAATCTCTACAACTCCGACTGGCCGGTATACAACCAGCAAATCAATTTGCCACCGGCCAAATTCATTCACGATTCAGAGGGCAACCAGGGCCGGACACAAGACTCGATCGTGAGCCTGGGTGTTGTGGTTTCCGGCGGAGTGGTTGATCGCTCGGTGCTATCCCCTAACGTTCGAGTTTCCTCAAGAACGCTTGTGACCGAATCTGTGCTTTTGGATGATGTCCAGGTTGGCCGCGATTGCACCATTCGCAAGGCGATTCTGGACAAGAACGTCGTCGTTTCAGATGGTGCCAGCATTGGTGTTAGCAAAGAGCGAGACCTAGAGCGCGGCTTCACTGTCACTGAAAGCGGCATTACCGTTGTCGCAAAGGGGCGTTTGGTTACACCTTGACAAAGTTCCTAGTGGTTTTTGATGTCGACTCAACCCTCATCAATGACGAAGCAATTGAGTTACTGGCCGAGCGGGCCGGAAAAAGACAAGAGGTAGCCGAGGTTACGTCACGCGCAATGCGCGGGGAGCTCGACTTCGAAGAAAGCCTCAGGCAGCGAGTTCTAACTCTCAAGGGTCTGGATGAGGCAGTTTTAGGCGAAGTCTCACACCAGCTCTCCCCCACAAAAGGCGCTAGAGAACTCATCGAAGCTATTCATGAGCGTGGCGGTAAGGCCGCCGCGGTGTCGGGCGGGTTCATCCAGCTTTTGACCCCGATCAAACAGAAGCTCAACTTTGATATGGAGCGGGCAAACACTCTTGAGGTTGTCGATGGCAAGCTCACCGGCCAGGTAATTGGCAAGGTAATCGATAGAGCAGCCAAGGCAGATGCCCTTTTGGAGTGGGCCAAGCAACTAGAGGTCTCCCTCGATAGCACCATTGCCGTCGGAGATGGTGCTAACGACCTAGGGATGATGGAAGTAGCCGGACTTTCAGTGGCATTTTGTGCCAAGCCTGTTGTCCAAGAGAAAGCAAAAATCGCGCTCAATGAGCGCGATCTAAGCATGCTAATTCAGTTATTGCCCTAGGCACCAGTGGAGTGAAGTCCACCATCTACGTGGATCATTTCACCAGTGGTTGCTGGGAACCAGTCGCTCAATAGCGCAACCAAGCCCTTGGCAGCCGCCTCGGTGTCGGTTAGGTCCCAACCAAGTGGCGCGCGGCCAGTCCAAAGCTCTTCCATTGTTGCAAAGCCAGGGATGCCCTTCGCGGCAGTAGTGCGCAGTGGTCCAGCAGAAATTAGGTTCACGCGGATTCCCTTGTCGCCCAGGTAACGAGCTAGGTAGCGAGCGGTTGACTCAAACGCAGCCTTAGCAACACCCATCCAGTCGTATACCGGCCAGGAAACCGTTGCATCAAAAGTCAAACCAACCACAGAGCTTGGGTTATTCAGTACCGGCAAGCAAGCAGTGGTAATTGCCTT
>NZ_CBCHRQ010000057.1:0-9178 GCF_965064355.1 Aquiluna sp. | reverse complement strand
GACTTGGGCACGAGTACCACCCTAAAACTTGGAGTTGAATTGCCCACTAAGTCAAGGCGGGAAGCCGCAAAACAAGCCGCTCAATCTGGAGAAATGACTCCTAGGCAGATTTGGCTGGTTTTGATCGGTCTGATGTCGGGCATGTTCCTTGCAGCCTTAGACCAATCTGTGGTTGGAGCAGCGATGCGAACCATCGCTGATGACCTTGATGGGCTGTCTCTCCAGGCCTGGGCGACCACCGCCTACCTGATCACCTCAACAGTTTCGACTCCGATCTACGGCAAGCTGGGCGACCTATTTGGAAGACGCCCGCTGTTCCTGGTTGCAATTTTGATTTTTGTTATTGGTTCGGTTACCACCGGATTCGCCACCACGATGTATGAACTCGCAGCCTTTAGAGCGCTGCAGGGAATTGGTGCCGGTGGTTTGTTCTCGCTGGCATTGACCATCGTCGCTGACATCGTGCCGCCACGTGAGAGGGCAAAGTACCAGGGCCTGTTCCTAGCGGTATTTGGCTCATCTTCACTCTTGGGACCGGTTGTTGGCGGAACCTTCGCTGGAATTGATCAGATTTTGTGGATCGATGGCTGGCGCTGGGTGTTCCTAATCAACCTTCCGGTTGGAATCATTTCGCTAATCATGGTGACTGTGTTCCTGCATGTCCCTCACACACCTAAGCAGCAGCGCATCGACTGGTGGGGAGCGGTCACGATCATCTTTGCAACCGTGCCCTTGCTACTGGTTGCCGAACAGGGTCGCGAGTGGGGCTGGGGTTCACCGCTTGCAATTGCGATGTATGTGGTTGGTGTTGCCGGAATCATTTCCTTCATCACAATCGAAAAGAAGATGGGCGATTCCGCTCTTATTCCTCTGTCGCTATTCAAGAACCAGACCTTTGCCCGAACCCAAATCCTCGGTGTGATTATCGGCGTTGGCATGTTCGGAGGAATGATCGTGCTTCCACTGATTATTCAGATCATCTATGGAGTATCACCGACCATGGTTGGATTCATGATGTTGCCGATGGTCTTTGGAATGATGACCGCGACCATCACCGCGGGTCGCATAACATCGAAGACCGGCAAGTACAGAATCTTCTTCAACACCGGAACCGCAACGCTAACCATTGGCTACCTATACATGGTGGTTCTGCTAAGAGCCGACACTCCACTTTGGGTATTGGCAATTGGAATGGTCTTGATCGGTCTCGGTCTTGGACAGTTGATGCAGACCACCATGGTCGCTAGCCAGAATGCGGTCGAGGCCAAAGACATTGGTGTGGCAACATCCTCCGCCACATTCTTCAGACAGATGGGTGGCACCTTCGGTGTTGCAATCTTTATGTCGATTCTGTTCTCGCAAGTGGTGGGCAAGATTCAGGCAGCTTTTGAAACCACCGAGGTGAAGAGCGGTTTCGCCGAAGCGCTGCAGGACCCGGATGTCATGGCGAACCAGGCCAATGCTGGAATCTTGGAAGTATTGAAGTCTGGACCTTCTGGTGCTGAAGGAATCACTAACGACAGCTCGTTTCTAATTGGAGCCGATGACCGCTTGACCCTGCCATTCCGCATGGGATTCGTTGACAGCTCGTTGACAGTGTTTATGTTGGCAGCTGTCTTTATCGCAATTGCGTTCGTTATCAGCTGGTTCATCAAGGAGATCCCGCTGCGTCAAAAGAGTGCCGCTCAGGAGGCAGCTGAGGCTGCCGCTGCTGCGCAGTAAGACTTATACTTTTTCTACACGGGAGTTCGGTAAACCGGACTGAGAGGAAGACTAGCTAGTCTTCGACCGTCGAACCTGATATGGGTAATGCCAGCGCAGGGAGACACCTCAAACCCGTGCCTAACTTTTGGAAAGGCACGACATGAAGAAATTAGTTATCGCCACAATTGCAGCGCTACTACTAGCCGGCTGCTCAGCTGCGCCGGCAGAGAAAATCGAGCTAGTCAGGCTTGCAACTCACGACTCGTTTTACATAAGCGATGAGCAGATTGCTGAGTTTGAAGAGTCAACTGGTTACCAGCTCGAGGTCATTGCCCTCGGTGATACCGGAAGCCTTACGAACAAACTTGTCCTAACTCAAAATGCACCGATTGCGGATGTGGTCTATGGCATCGACAACACGTTCGCCTCGGTTGCGCTGGAGAACAACGTGGTTCAAGATCTCAAGCAGATCAATTACGGTGACGTCTGCTTCAACTACGACATCGGGTGGTTCGAGCAAAACAACATTCAACCGCCAGCCAGCTGGCGCGATCTCGGTCAGAGCAAGTACAAAGATCTCGTTGTGATTCCCAATCCAAACCTCTCCTCCCCAGGAATGGCGTTTCTAATCACGACCTACGCTGGGTTTGAGACCAAAGCTGAGGTCTTTGCCTACTGGAGATCGCTGCGTGATAACGGCCTGAAAACCACCAGCAGTTGGACAGATGCCTACTTCACTGACTTCACTCGTTACGGTGGGACCAGACCAATAGTGCTCAGCTACGCAAGCTCCCCTGCGGCCGAACTAAAAGATGGCAAGCCTCAGTCCAAGGCATTACTCAAAGAGTGCTTCAGACAGTACGAGTACGCGGGGATTGTTGAGGGCGGAGAAAACGCTGCGGGAGGTCAGGCTCTAATTGACTTTATGCTCGCTCAAAGCTTCCAAGAGTCATTGCCCTGGAACATGTTCGTATACCCAAACCAAGGGATTGCAATCCCAGCCGAGTTTGAACAATTCGCACCGCCGGCTGAAAGTGTTATTGGTGAAGACCTCGACTTTGCGGCGAATCGCGAACAATGGCTAACGGACTGGTCAGACGTTTTTGACAACTAGCCTCGAGCTGCTTTCAACCACCGCGATCATCGCGGTGGCAAGTTCGTTGTTGTCTGTTGCTTTTGGTATTCCATTTGGAAGCTGGCTCAGGTCCTTAAGCCAAAAGACTGCCCGCCTCATCTCCGCAATCATGCTCGTGCCATTTCTACTGCCACCCTTTTTAGTCGGACTTGCCTTCGAGGGGATGTTTGGGCTGACTGAAGTAGATTCCAATTTGGGAATGTTACTCATCATCGCGGCACACGTGTTTATGAACTTTGGCTTTATTGGGAAAGTTTTCGCTGCTACAACCATTGAAACCGAACAGTTGGAGTCTGCGCGACTTGCTGGAGCGAGTGACTCGCAAATCAGACTTCGCATTGAGCTACCCCAGCAGCGACATGGGCTTATCGCTGCAGCGCTTTTGGTAGCGCTTTACTCGGCAACAAGTTTCGGTCTGGTTTTGGCTCTCGGAGCGGGCAAGGTCAGAACCCTGGAGACTGGAATTGCTGTTGCCGCTTTGCAGAATCTTGATCTAAACCTGGCCGCCACTTTTGCGGTCCTACAGACACTGCTCACTATTGCAATGTTCCTACTTTCTAGAGTGGTCGGTGGAGCTCCAACCGCCTTAGACGAGATATCTCCTTCACTAATCCAGCCCAATCGCTTTGAGAAGGCACTTGGTGCGCTACTTACTGGAGCAGTGCTCATTGCAATCGCAGTAATTGTCTCGAGAGCCATGGAGGGCGAGGGACTGCTGAACAACCTGGCGAACCTATCCACCAAGGGGGACCGCGATCTGTTGAACATCACTGTCCTAGAAGCCAGTGTCAACAGTCTTCGCAATGCTGCAGTTGTGATTCTGGTATCGGTGCCTCTGGCCTATCTGCTTGCAAGCCGAAGACGTCCATCCAGCTGGGTACTGATTCCAATTGGCATTTCCCCGGTTGTAGTTGGATTAGCAACTCTTGCCCTAGTTGGCTACCTGCCGAGGTTCCTTTCGAGTTCATGGGTATTGCTTCCACTAGTCCAAGCGCTGTTCGCCCTTCCAGTGGCTTTCCAGATTCTCCGGCCTGCGAGGATGGGCATTGACCCGGAGCTTTTAGAAGCGAGTCGAATGGATGGCGCAAGCCGAATCCAAACCTTGCGAATGATTGAGCTTCCACTGCTCAAGAAGAGTTTTACTCTCGCAATTACATTTAGCGCCATGGTTTCAATTGGTGAATTTGGAGCAGCAAGTTTCTTGGCTTTTGGCTCAAACGAGACTTTGCCCATTGTGATGTTCAAGTTGCTTGGTCGTCCCGGAGCGGAGAATCTTGGAATGGCAATGACGGTTGCCGCGATTTACATTCTCATAGCTGCATACGTTATTTGGTTTAGTTTGAAACCAACTCGAAAGCGACACCGTTATTTGCCAATCGCTCGGTAATCACTTTTATCGAATCCTTGCTCTGATCGATGGTGATAAATCGTCGGTCCAACTTTGCCGCAACAGCTGCTGTGGTTCCAGAGCCACCAAAGAAATCCAAAACCAGGTCACCAGGTTTTGAACTTGCCATGATGATTCTCCGGAGAATTCCCTCGGGCTTCTGAGTCGGGTATCCCGTTTTCTCTTTCCCGGTTGGTGACACGATGGTGTGCCACCAGACATCGGTTGGCAACTTGCCGCGTTCTGCTTTTTCCTTTGTGACGAGTCCCGGCGCCATGTATGGCTCACGATCTACCTCTTGGGAGTTGAAGTAGTGGGTCTTTGGGTTTTTCACGTAAACCAAAATGTTGTCGTGCTTGGCTGGCCAGCGCGACTTAGAACGTGCTCCATAGTCATAGGCCCAGATGATTTCGTTTAGAAAGCTCTCCCTGCCAAAAAGTGCGTCGAGCAAAACTTTGGCGTAGTGAGACTCTCGGTAATCGAGGTGAAGGTAGAGGGTGCCAGTATCAGCAAGTAGTCGCCAACTCTCTTCAAGTCTTGGCTCTAGAAAAGCCCAGTAATCGGCGAACTCGTCGTCGTAACTTAGAACCTTGGAAACGACCTGTTCGTAACGCTTCCCCTGGAAGCCGACTCGGCCAGACTCGCTTGCCCGAGAGGTGCGACTGGTGCGAACTTGCTCGCGACCGGTGTTGAAGGGAGGGTCAATGTAAATCAATTGCACCGACTCACTCGGCATCGACTTGAGATGCGCGAGGTTATCCCCCATGATTACTAAGTTGCCAGTCACGAGGGAAAGATTAACAGCATGAACGTAAAAGTAGTTCACAAGCCGGAAGACAATCGCTTTGAGATTCTCCTCGAAGACGAGCGCGTTGGCCTGATGGACTACGAACAGGTTGACTCTGAGATTCGCCTAACCCACACCGAGGTTGACCCAGCTCACCAGGGCAAGAACCTGGCAGCTATTTTGCTGAGGGAGTCGCTGGACACCATTCGTCACGAGGACATGGGCAAGGTTGTGCCTATTTGTTCCTACACGGTGAAGTACATGGAGAAGCACCCGGAGACTCAAGACCTGCTGCTAAACCCAATCGAGGATGCCATTGCAGCTTGCCGCTGGCCAGGGGCTTCGGCTTAGTCCCAAGTGCTTGGAGCTGGCTCTTTTCCTTTTGGAAGTTGGGCGCTTTTTGCCCAATCGGTTACCCACTGCGGAACCTTTGGTTCTTCTCCAGGCCAACCGCCCGAGCCATCCATAACTTCTTTTGGAGTAACAACTCCCCAGCTGCGCTTTAGGAACCTGCCGCGCATAATTGCCCGCGCATATATCTCACCATTTCTGACAAAGCGCTGTTCCATGAAGTAAGCAACCTCATCCCAACCAACCACGCGGGTTTCAAGATCGAACTTTTGCCACGGCTCTAAAGACTTGCGATAGCTAATGGTGGAGTTCACGACAATCGGATACCAACCAAGCTTCTGCCACTTCTGCCAGAAGCCAGTTCTCAGGCCCTGGTCGTAGCGACCAAGGTCCATCAAAGTTAGAAACACGCCATTGTTCATGTGGCGATAGATATCTAGGTCAGTTGGCCAAACCCGAAAAGAGATGGTGGAAACCTCGTCGATTGTGAGCTTTGATCTTTTTCTCCACGTAAGCATTACGTAGAGGATTCGGAACCAGAGTTTCACCAGATCACAACGCGCTTGGCTGGCTCTAGCCAAAGTGCATCAGACTCAGTTGTGCCGTAGGTCTCGTGGAATAGGTCGAGGTTCTTGACTACCTGGTTGACACGGAACTCAGGTGGCGAGTGCGGGTCAGTTGCCAAGCGCTGGATAGCAATCTCATCGCGAGACTTGGTTCTCCAGCATTGGGACCAAGCCATCAAGAAACGCTCTGCTGCGCTCATGCCATCGATCACCGGCGGCTGAGCACCATTTAGTGAAATTAGGTAGGCCTTCCAGCCGATACTTAGGCCACCAAGGTCTCCGATGTTCTCACCGATAGTGAGCTCTCCGTTGACTTTGTTGCTGTCATCCAACTCAGTTGGGCTGAGCTCGCTGTACTGGTCGATTAGAGACTTGGTGCGCTCTTCGAAGGCTTTACGGTCGGCATCGGTCCACCAGGAAACTAGCTTGCCGTCTCCGTCATACTTCGAGCCCTGGTCGTCAAAACCGTGTCCAATCTCGTGACCAATTACGCCACCAATGCCACCGAAGTTGATCGCGTCATCGGCCTCTGGGGAGAAGAAAGGTGGCTGCAAGATTGCCGCCGGGAAAACGATTTCGTTTAGGCCTGGGTTGTAGTAGGCGTTCACGGTCTGCGGGGTCATGTGCCACTCGTCACGATCGATTGGAGCACCAATCTTGTTGGCGTGGTAATCACACTCCCAGCTCGAAACATTGCGAACGTTGCTCACCAAATCATCGCGAGAGATCTGGATTGCTGAGTAGTCCTTCCACTTGTCCGGGTAACCAATCTTTGGAGTGAACTTGTCGAGCTTCTCCAAGGCCCGGACCTTGGTCTCCTCGGTCATCCAGTCCAGGTTCTTGATGCTCTGACGGTAAGCCTCGGTCAGGTGACCGACCAAAACTTCCATCTTCTGCTTCGAAGATGCGGGGAAGTTCTTCTCAACATAGATCTGCCCAACCGCTTCGCCGAGGCTGCCCTCAACCAAACCAACGGCTCGCTTCCAGCGTGGTCGATTAACTGGCTGTCCGGTTAACTTGGTGCCGTAGAAAGCAAAGCGCTCTTCGACAAATGCGGAGCTCAGGTATGGGGCATAGGAACGAACTAGAACCCAGCTCAGCCAAAGCTTCCAAGCCTCTAGGTGCTCATCGGCCAGAAGGTCTTCGATGCCTTCGAAGAAGGATGGCATCATCACTACATTCCAATCGAGTAATGAACTCTTGAGTTCTGCACCCGCTAGGTATTCGTCCCAAAGAATCTTCTTGTTCAAAGCCTTTAGTCCCGCAAGGTCCTTGAGGTTGTAGGTCTTCTCTGCCTCGCGAGATTCAACGCGGCTCCAGTGGTGCTTTGCAATCTTGGCTTCCAGATCAAAAATCGTTTGTGCTGCCTCGATGGCGTCGGTGGCTGACCACCCGGCAAGCATCAGCATGCGGGAGATGTGAGGAACGTATTCGGTGCGAATGTCCTCGTACTTTTCGTCGGTGTAGTACTCCTTGTCAGGAAGTCCAATTCCGCCCTGGTAAAGATGAACTAGGTAGCGCTCTGGGTTACCGGCATCGTTGTCGACGTAGCTGCCCCAAATGCCAGGCAAACCTTCGCGCTCGAAAGCACCGAGAAGTTTAAACAGGTCCTTGCGGTCGGAGATGTTTGAGATACGACCCAGCCCATCCTGCATTGGCTCAGCACCGAGCTTCTCAATTCGGTCCTCATCCAAGAAGGATGCGTAGAGGTCACCGATCTGCTGTGCTACTCCCGGTCTTGGGTTGGCTGCCGCCTCCTCTAAGACTTCCTTTACCGCTAGCTCTGAGTCATCGCGCAGGATCATGAAGCTGCCATAGACAGCTTGATCTTCTGGGATAGGAGTGTTTTCCAGCCACTGACCATTGACGTGCCTAAAGAGGTCGTCCTGCGGGCGGATGTTGTGATTTAGTTCGGCTTTATCAAGCCCAGGCTTCATTGACATGCCCCTAGTCTATGGCGGTTGCGCGGGGCTAAACTTTGAATATGGCTCTGAACAAAATCATTCTTTACTACGGCTTTGCTCCGGTAGCAGACCCCAAGGCGGTCATGCTTTGGCAGAAGGCGCTCTGCGTCTCGCTAAACCTCAAGGGCCGCATCCTGATCTCAGAGCACGGCATCAATGGCACCCTCGGAGGCGACATGGAGGACCTAAAGAAGTACTCTCGCGCCACCAAGGAATATCCAGGTTTTGGAAAGATCGACTTTAAGTGGTCAGAGGGAACTGGGAACGATTTCCCAAGACTCAGCGTCAAGGCAAGAAAAGAACTGGTTGCCTTCACCACCCCAGACGAGATTGAGGTTGCCAAGTCCGGTGTTGTAAACGGCGGTAAGCACCTAAAGCCCCAGCAGGTGAACCAGCTGGTTGAAGAGCGTGGCGATGAGGTTGTGTTCTTCGATGGCCGAAATGCATTCGAGGCCAAGATTGGTAAGTTCAAAAACGCCATCGTTCCTGATGTGCAGACCACCCACGACTTCATCGCAGAGCTTGAGAGTGGTAAGTATGACCACCTCAAGGACAAGCCAATCGTCACCTACTGCACCGGTGGTATTCGCTGCGAGATTCTCTCGGCGGTAATGATCAACCGCGGATTTCAAGAGGTTTACCAAATCGACGGCGGCATTGTTCGCTATGGCGAGAAATTCCGCGACAAGGGCCTTTGGGAAGGTTCGCTCTATGTCTTTGATGGTCGCATGAACATCGACTTCTCCGACGAGGCCAAGACCATCGGCGTTTGCGAGTGCTGCGCTGGGCCAACCAAGGAATTTAGAAACTGCCAAAACCTAGGCTGCAAGGACCTGGTTCTTTTGTGCGATAGCTGCAACGAAGACCCAGCCAACCTGGTTTGCAAACCAACCCACACCAGAGGTAAAAAACTTCAAGAAGTTGGCTAATCAAACTTGGCTGTTACAGGAAGCGCCAGCGCTTAAGTTCCCAACCAAATTTGATTGAGAGTAGTCGCACCAAAATAATCAGGCCGCTGCCCACCAAAAGCGTGATGGTGGTTGGAACTGAAAGCACATCCAGCAGCACTACCACCCAGCCACCGGCAAAGGCGATTACGGCATATGGCTGATGATCGTGGAACGCTCTTGGAACTTCGTTCACCAAGACATCTCTAAAGACTCCGCCAACCACAGCGGTAATGACACCCATCAGGACCGCAATCAAAGGGCTGCTGCCTAATTCCAGTGCGATGTGGGTTCCACCTGCGGTAAAGATTCCAAGCCCAATGGCATCTGGGACCAA
>NZ_CBCHRQ010000056.1:0-9416 GCF_965064355.1 Aquiluna sp. | reverse complement strand
CTGAAAAAGCGGTCTGGAATCTGTGTCAGGATTCCTGCTCCGTCACCGGTGCCAGCGTCAGAACCAACAGCTCCGCGATGCTCGAGGTTTCTTAGCGAGGAAAGTGCCATGTCGACAATGTCGTGACCTGGAGTGCCGCGCAAGGTTGCAACCATTGCAAGACCACAAGCATCCTTTTCCGCGCTTGGGTCATAGAGTCCCTGCGCGGAAGGACCAGCGTTAAAGCGCTGGAATGGGCTTATGGCCGGCATGCTTGTCTCCTATCGAAAATTCAAAAGGGACATCGTCGGCCCGGGTGGCTAAAACTAGCTTTCTGTTGGCTCTTTCACTGTTTTGCGCGGCTTTTTCGCCGGTTCCGCAACAGTTTCACGGCCTGGTAGCCAGATGCTCGGTTCAAGGCCGGGGTGGCGGCGTGACTGAACAATCAGGAGGGTAACTCCGATGGCGATTCCGATCAACGCTGACCACATGTTTATTCTGAATCCAAGAATAATCTCACTTGGGTCAATTCGGATACTTTCTATCCAAAGTCGTCCGGTCGAATACAGAATTACGTAGAGCGCGAATTGCTTACCCCACTGCAGATTCAAGCGCTTTCCGAGGTAAATCAGCAAACCAGCAGCTGCTAGGTTCCAGATCATTTCGTACAAGAAAGTCGGGTGGAAGGTCAAACCATCTGGCAAACCCGCTGGGTAAGAAGCGTTGGAGGACGGAATCTCTAGTGCCCAGGGTAGATCGGTCGGCAATCCGTAGAGCTCTTGGTTGAAATAGTTACCCAGTCTTCCAATTGCCTGAGCAATCAGTACTCCCGGCGCAACTGCGTCTGCAACGGTCCAGAATCTCAAGCCTGCTTGCCTTGCGCCATACCAAAAACCAGCGGCTCCAAACAGCAGTGCGCCATAGATTGCCATGCCGCCCTCCCAGATTCGGAATACGGCTAGAAAGTCTGCACCCTCAAAGAAGTAGTCTCTCGGGTGGGTGATGACGTGGTAAAAACGTCCACCGATGATGCCGGCTGGCACTGCCCATAGCGCGATATCTAGAAAGAGACCGCGTTCAGCTCCGCGAACATGAAGTCTTCGGTCCGCTAGCCATGAGGCGATGACAATGCCGGTGAGAATAAAAAGTGCATAGAAGTGAATGCGGAGCGGGCCTAGGTCGATGAAGCTGATCTCAGGAGAGGGAATGCTGGTAAGAAAATCCACTGGGCTATCCTAATCCGCCGGCAAGCTCTTTAGTCTTTGATACGAGTCCTGCAAGTCCACCCTGCTGGTAGGCCTTTACAAATGCGGTACCAACAATCGCGCCATCGGCGTAGCTGTTCACTTCACGGACCTGATCAGCTGTCGAAATGCCAACGCCAACGCAGGTTGGAGTGTCGCCGAGACTCTTTACTCGGGACACCACAGATCTGGCAATGCGATCAAGTTCGGCACGTTCACCAGTGATTCCCATTGTCGATACCGAGTAGACAAAACCTTTTGATGACTTGGAGTTGTTTTCAACTCGAGCATCCGAGCTCGATGGCGCAACTAAGAACACCCGGTCTAGATCGTGCTCGTCGGAGAGATCTATCCACTTTGAAGCTTCGTCGGGAATTAGGTCTGGGGTGATCATGCCCTGAGCGCCTGATTTGACCAAGTCCTCGCTGAACTTCTCAACGCCATAGGAGAGCACAGGGTTCCAATAGCTCATAACCAATAGCGGAGTGTCCACCTTCTCACGCACGCCCTTGATGATCTCGAATAGGTCCCGAAGTTTGAACCCGTTAGCTATCGCCTCTTCTGTGGCGTGCTGAATTACTAAACCGTCCATCGCTGGGTCGCTGTAGGGAACGCCGATTTCAAGAATGTCGCAACCGTTCTCGGCCATCGCAACTAGCGAATCGATACTGTCCTGTTTTGTTGGGTAACCGGCTGGGTAATAGCCAATGAGGGTCCCCCGACCAGATTCCTTGTTCCGCTCTAGAACGTCGTTTGTGATGCTCACCTATCCCCCAACAATCCAAAGTACTTGCCGGCTGTTTCCATGTCCTTATCGCCACGGCCGGAGAGATTTACCAGGATGTGCGCGCCGGCCGGAAGGATGGTGGAAAGGTGCTTCATGCCCGCCAGAGCGTGTGCGGTTTCAATTGCCGGGATGATTCCCTCGGTCCTGGATAGCAGACGCATGGCATCCATTGCTTCGGCGTCACTAATGCCGAAGTAGTTTGCGCGACCAAGGTCCTTCAGCCAAGAGTGCTCAGGTCCAACTCCCGGGTAGTCCAGTCCTGCCGAAATTGAGTGCGACTCCATCGTCTGACCATCTTCGTCCTGCAGCATGTAAGAACGAGCGCCGTGCAAGACCCCTGGGCGACCCCTTGACAGCGTTGCAGCATGCTTTGGTGTGTCAATTCCATCTCCAGCTGCTTCAAAGCCCCAGAGTGCGACGTCTTGATCATCCAGGAAAGGGTGGAAGATTCCGATTGCGTTAGAGCCACCACCAATACAGGCGGCTACCACATCAGGCAAACGTCCGGTCAGTTCCAGCATCTGCGCGCGCGCTTCAATTCCGATAACGGAGTGGAAGTCGCGAACCATGGTTGGGAAGGGGTGCGGACCGGCCACAGTACCAAGTAGGTAGTGAGTGTTGTCCACGTTTGCAACCCAGTCGCGAAGGGCTTCGTTAATTGCGTCCTTGAGTGTTCTGGAGCCGGTGGTTACTGGAATTACCTGAGCGCCCAATAACTTCATTCTCGCTACATTCAAAGCCTGGCGTTCGGTATCAACCTCGCCCATGTAGACCACACAGTCCAGACCGAAATAGGCTGCCGCGGTAGCGCTGGCAACGCCGTGCTGGCCGGCTCCGGTTTCAGCAATGATTCGCTTTTTACCCATGCGCTTAGCAAGCAGTGCCTGACCCATGACGTTGTTGATCTTGTGGCTACCGGTGTGGTTTAGATCCTCGCGCTTTAGGAAGATACGCATGTCGCCGAACTGGCTGGCAAAGCGCTGCGCCTCGGTGATAATCGATGGCCGGCCGGTGTAGGTCTTGTGCAGCTCAGCAAGCTCAGCGACAAAGTTCGGGTCAGCCTTTGCGGCTAGATAGGTTGCTTCAAGTTCGTCGAGGGCTGCAATCAGCGGTTCCGCAACAAACCTTCCGCCGAATTCGCCGAAGTACGGCCCAGCCTGAGAACGAAGATTTGTTTGCATCTCTAAATCCTAAGCAACACTTGTGAACTCTGGGATCAAAATTCGAGGATCGGACGTAACCAATGCTTCGCCGACAAGTGCAACGTCCGCTCCGGCGTTGCGATAGCGAATTACATCCTGAACGTTCTTCACCGAAGATTCTGCGACCTTGATGGCATCTTTGTTTAGCGCTTGAGCCATTTTCTCAAAGAGCCCGAGGTCAGTCTGAAAGGTTTGCAAATCCCTTGTGTTGATGCCAATCAAACGGGACCCCAGTTGGTTTGCTACATCAATCTCTTCGAGTGTGTGGGTTTCAACCAACACCCCCATTCCAAGTTCGTGGGCATACCGATAAAGCTGAGCAAAACGTATTGGAGATAGCCAGGCCAAGATCAAAAGAATAAAGTCGGCACCGGCAGCTCTGGCTTCAAGAATCTGATATTCGGTGCTGATGAAGTCTTTCCGTAGTAGCGGAATGGTCGCCTTTGACCTAGCGTCAACCAAATCCTCGAGCCGGCCACCAAAACCAGTCTCTTCGGTAAGGACTGAAATAGCGTGAGCACCAGATTGCTGGTAGAGCCCAGCTTGATCTGCAGCTGATGGGATTTCGGCTAGAAACCCGCGCGATGGGCTTCGTCTTTTGATTTCCGCAATTAGCTTTATTTGACTGGATTTAGAAAGAGACTGGTAAACGTCTATCGCGCCACTAATTTTTGAAATCTTGTCGAGCAGTTCCTGCTCGCTGATAACTAGCTCTCGTCTTTTAGAAGCCTCTGCGGCCGCGACAAAGAGTTGATCAAGCACTAGTGCGCTTTGGTGTGCTTGCCGCCGACACCGAAGCCTGCGCGCTTTAGAATCCAACCAACTACCGGCCCTAGGACCGCAAGCACTGCAGATGCCCAAACCATTGCTGCGTTGTCAAGCCAGAAGAACAGAGTGCCAACGCTGAAAGCCACCAAGATGATGATGACGGTGGTCCAAGACGCTACCGAGTTTCCGTGGCCTGGTTCAGTTGAGTTCTGCGACATGTTTATCTCTTTCGACTAGCCAATTCTAGCAAGCATCAAGCTTGTTCATCCCATAGTGAGCGGTTGTCATGGGTTTGGTCGGTCTCTGCCGTAGCTGTCGACTTGGACTTAGATCCAAAGAGGCTAAATGCGACTGCAAACATAGTCGCGATGCCAGCGCCAATCGCTGCAAACTGCCCCCACAGATAGGAAATCGAGACTCCAGCTTCGTGAGACTCCGGGTTGAGCACTCCGCTGAGCCGCTCAAGTTCCGCAATCACAACGGCACTGGCTTCTAAGTCTTGACTGATCGAAATGAAGATGCCCAAGCCTGTGATGCCGGCTACCAAAAGGAGAAGAGTTCTTCGTAGCTTGCCGTAAAGCGAGATAAAGACTGCGGTCAGGGCAATTGCGGGCAGAAGATTTAGAACAGAAATCAACTGCCCACCGGTGAATCCCTCTTCCCCGACCAATAACCAGGGAAGATTTACCAGCACCCACCAGAGCGCTAGAGCTAAAACAACTAGAGAGGACTTAGACCGCATTACCCATCGCATTCGCTGCCGCGATGGCCTTGAGCATGACTGCTGCCTTGGCTTTGGTTTCGTCGTATTCACTTTGCGGGACAGAGTCCAGCACGATTCCCGCACCCGCTTGGATTCTGGCAATTCCATCTCGTATGAACGCAGTACGGATTGCTATCGCTAGGTCACTATTGCCCTGGAAGTCAAAGTATCCGACTACGCCGCCAAAGAGTCCTCGATAACTCGGCTCCAAGTCATGGATGATCTCAAGTGCCCTTGGCTTCGGAGCTCCGGAAAGCGTTCCTGCCGGGAATGTTGCGCGCAGCGCAGCCACCGGTCCCAGGTCTTTGCGCAGCTCACCCTCCACGGTCGAAACCAGGTGCATGATGTGGCTAAACCGGTGAATTTGCATGAACTCAGTGACCTGAAGTGTCGCAGGTTCACAAACCTTGAGCAGATCATTCCGAGCGAGATCTACCAGCATCAGGTGCTCGCTCTGCTCTTTGGCATCCGCTAACAATTCGTCGGCCAAGCGAAGGTCTGTAGAGGTGTCCACTCCCCTTGGTCTTGAGCCGGCAATCGGGTGCATGATTGCCTTGCCCTTAGTTACCTTGACTAGCGCCTCGGGCGAGGATCCGACGATGGTGAAATCGCCATCACTATCCTGCCAGCGCGTCAAATACATGTATGGGCTTGGGTTTAGCGCCCTAAGCGCTCGGTAAACCTCGATCGCATCGACGTTTACCCTTTGGTCAAATCTCTGAGAAAGCACAACCTGGAACACATCCCCCAGTCGGACGTGGTGCTTGGCCTGCTCGATTTGAGAAAGAAAGTCAGACTCGCTGGTGCGCTTTTCAAATTCCGGCTCAGGCCAGCTCGGCTCTGAAATCAATGCCGGGGTTGGTCCTCGAAGCTGCTGTTCCGCGTCAGCTAATTCTGCAAGCACTCTGTGGTAGCTGGCTTCAAGGTCCGAGCCATCATCGAATACAACTCCCACCAGGATTAGCTCTGCACTTAGGTGATCCATAACAATCAGCTGACTGAACTGGTTGAAAGCTAAAAGTGGGACTTGGTAGTCCGCTTCTTTGGCTTCGGGTAAACGCTCAAGTAGATTGACCGCTCCCCAGCTAACAAAACCGACCAAGCCAGAGCTGAGCGGAAAGTCCACCGGAGCCGAGTGCCAGCTCGATTGCAGGGCTTCCAAAGCACCAAGAGGTTCGCTTGGAATATCTCCTGATGGCAAAGCGCTGTGATCCGATATCCAGTGAACAGAATCCTCAGTTGCAACAAGTTGACCACGTGAGCGCACTCCGATGAAGGAGTAACGACCCCAGACACCTTGTTCAGCAGATTCCAGCAGGAATGTGTTCGGTCTTGAATCGCAGAGCTTTTGATACACCCCCATGGGAGTTTCTGTCCCGGCAAAAAGCTTCTTGCTAATCGGTATGACGTTATAGGACTGAGCTAGGTCTTTGACTTGTTCAAAGCTAAGCATCAGTCCTCCTCAAAACAGGTTGAGGTGCCATTGTGGCACGCTGGGCCAGCGGTGTGAACCAAAGCCAAAACGGTGTCGCCATCGCAGTCCAGGCTCAGCGAAATAAGTTCTTGGAAGTTTCCAGAGCTTTCACCCTTTAGCCAGCGTTGATTCCTAGATCTTGAAAAGTAGACCATTCTCTTTATCTGCAATGACTCCAATAGCGTCTCGCGATTGGCGTAGGCAAGCATCAATACATCTTTGGTATGAGCATCTTGGGTGACAACCGGAACTAGCCCGCGCTCGTCAAATTTGACTTCGCCTATCTCTAGATTTCTCATCTGACTTCCAATCCAGCTTCGCGCAGGGAATCCTTCACATCTGCAATCGTAAACAGGCCCTCGTGAAAAACGCTCGCGGCTAACAAAGCATCCGCCCCAACATTTGCTGCAGCGACAAAGTGCTCAATCTTTCCAGCTCCACCGGATGCGATAACCGGAACATGTGAAATCTTCTCGATGGCTTCGATTAGCTCTAGGTCGAAGCCGTCCCTGGTGCCGTCCGCATCGATGCTGTTGATTAGTAGCTCTCCAGCTCCCAGGTCCTGAACCTTACGAACCCACTCCAAAGCATCTAGCTCTGTCAACTGACGACCGCCATGTGATGTGACACCGAAGCCAGATTTGGTTGGTGCTCGCTTTAGATCAAGAGAAATCACGAGAACTTGATTGCCATGCTCTCTGGAGATCTCGCTAAGTAGCTCGGGTCGCGTTATTCCTGCGGACCCTACCGACACCTTGTCCGCACCGGATGCCAACAGCTCGGTGACATCCTGCAGCTGCCGAACACCACCACCAACGGTGAGTGGAATAAAGACCTGCTCAGCGCACCTGGTAACCATCTCGAGCATCGTGCCACGATTCTCGACAGTAGCGGCCACATCCAAGAAGGTGACCTCATCGGCTCCCTGCAGGTAGTAGCGACTGGCTAGTTCGACCGGGTCACCGCTGTCCTTCAGATTCTGAAAGTTGACACCTTTGACTACACGCCCGGATGCAACGTCAAGACAGGGAATTATTCGGATCGCTGGCACTAGATTCTCGCGGCGTGGATCGCACTCACCAGGATGGCTCGGGCACCGATTTCGTAGAGTTGATCCATAATCAGGTTGGTCTGATCCGCCTTAACTAAGGCCCTGACTGCAACCCAATCCTTGTCCGCGAGCGGAGAAATAGTTGGTGATTCAATTCCAGGGGTAACTTTGGTGGCCTGAGCAACCAGGTGAACTGGACAGTCATAATCAAAGATCACGTACTCTCTAGCGACGATTACTCCCTCAAGTCTTCTGAGGAGCTTTGCCGCTTCCTTCGACTTTCCAGGGGCGGAAATCAGCCTTGCTGTCGACTTCAGGATGACCGGACCGAAGATCGCAAGCCCTGCTTTGCGCAGGGTGTTTCCAGTTGAGACCACGTCCGCAACAGCGTCAGCTACTCCAAGCTTCACTGCTGACTCAACAGCTCCATCAAGCTTTACGATTTCGGCCCTGACTCCCTGCTCTGCTAGGTAGTCCGAAATCAAGTTTGGGTAGGCGGTAGCAAGACGCTTTCCCTGCAGATCTGCAACCGATTGAAATCCGGACTCAACAGGCGCGGCGAATCTAAATGTTGAAGCTCCAAAACCTAGGTCAGCCACTTCATCCGCTTTGGATTGCGCATCCTTAAGTAAGTCCAAACCAGTTAGTCCGACATCAAGTGACCCGGAACCGACATAGGTGGCGATGTCTCTTGGTCTTAGGTAGAAAAACTCAATTTGGTTCTGCTCATCAACTAGGTGGAGCTCCGCAGTGTCTCTTCTAACGGCATAGCCGGCCTCCCTGAGCATCGAAATAGCCGAGTCGGACAGGATGCCTTTATTCGGGATAGCTACCTTAAGCATTAGAGCTGCTCCTCTACTTTGGAAAGCGGAATTCCGCGGGCGATCAAGATCAGTTGTAGGTGGTAAATCAATTGCGAAGCCTCAAGTGCTAATTGCTCATCAGATTCGTGCTCTGCGGCCATCCAAACCTCGGCTGCTTCCTCCACGATCTTTTTGCCGATGGCATGCACTCCAAGCTCAAGCAATTCGGTCGATCGCGACCCCGCTGGGCGCTCGAAGTTACGAATGCTGAGCTCTTCAAAGAGCTGGTCAAAGGATTTCATGACACTAGGTTACCGCCCCAGCGCTAGTGACTGTTGGCTAGTTGCCTCAGCTTGGCAATTTCTAAGTTGCGATTTTCTGCTTTAAAGACAGCGCTACCAGCTACAAAAACATCCGCTCCTGCTTCGGCAAGCTGAGAAATGTTTGACTCTGTTACACCGCCATCAACCTGAATAGCTAAAGACAGACCCCTTGAATTCAGTGCACTTCTAGCCTGGGTAATCTTTGTTATCGTCTCTGGGATCAGCTTTTGACCGCCAAAACCAGGTTCAACGGTCATAAGTAGCAGCATGTCGATTTCTGGCAGTAGTTCGGCCACCGATTCAAAAGGCGTGCCCGGCTTGATGGCTATTGCGGCCTTTGAGCCAATGTCTCGGATCTTTCTTGCAAGACCTATTGGGTCTGAGGCTGCCTCAAGATGGAAGGTCACTGATTCGCAACCGAGCTCCGCGTAAGCGGGTGCCCAGCGCTCTGGATCAGAAATCATTAGGTGGATGTCCAGTGGCATTTTTGCCACCTCAAACAACCTGGAAACAATCGGTAAACCCAGGGTCAGGTTTGGCACAAAGTGGTTATCCATTACATCCACGTGCGCTGCATCGGCGCTCGAGATCGTTGCTAGTTCGGCCTCAAGATTCGCAAAGTCTGCGCTCAGAATCGAAGGATGAATCTTCATACCGCGAGCTTACTTCTTGCGAAGGATTGCGATAAACATCGCATCGGTGGAGTGAAGGTGTGTCCAAAGCTGAGCCGTCTTGCGATCGGTACCCATCTGCAATTGTGGCGAGATTCTGTTTAGAACCTCATTTGCATTCACTAATTCAAGTTCCGGGTGGTTATCGAGTGCCTGCTTGATCTGGGTGTTGGTCTCAAGAACTAGTGGTGAACAGGTCGAATAAAGCAAGTAGCCACCTGGCTTGAGAGAGTTAGCTGCGGCATCGAGCAGTTCGCCCTGCAGCTTGGTTAGTCCACTTAGCTGCTCGGTCGTTTTGCGCCAGCGTGATTCTGGCTTTCGCCTCACTGATCCGAGTCCCGTGCAGGGTGC
>NZ_CBCHRQ010000055.1:0-9549 GCF_965064355.1 Aquiluna sp. | reverse complement strand
ATTTGAAGCAATGGTGAAAACCTGCGGTGATCAGGGCGTAGAGATTTATGTTGATGCGGTGATCAACCACATGACCGGCCATAGCGAAGGTGTTGCCACTGCCGGAACCGAGTATGTGAAGTACGAGTACGCAGACCTCTACACCAGAGCTGATTTCCACGCCTGTACCGAGACTCTGGATAGTCAGATCGCCGACTGGGCAAGTGTTACCCAGGTACAGCAGTGTGAGCTTCTAAACCTCGCGGATCTGCGCACCGAAGATGAGAGTGTTCGAGCCAAGATTGTTGGCTACCTGCAATCCCTTGTCGACCTTGGCGTCACCGGCTTCCGTATCGATGCTGCCAAGCACATTGCCTTGGCAGATATGGAAGCAATCAAGGCAAAACTTCCGGTGACAATTAAATACATCCAAGAGGTCGTTCCCGGCACCCCAGGTGCAGAACCTGTGGATTACCTTGGCATTGGAGATATTTTCGGGTTTGATCTTGCCTACCAGCTAGCGTCCATCTTCACCCAACAGGTTGCCTACCTGCCTGACACTTCAACCGAGTCGCCGTGGGTTACGCCCTCAAACCAAACCGTGGTTATGGTTTCCAACCACGACACCGAGCGCAATGGTCAGGCCCTGAACTATAGCCAGCCTGCTCAGTTTGAGGCGGCAACCGCTTTGATGCTTGCTCTGGACTACGGACAGCCGATGCTTTACAGCTCGTTTGCATTTGATAGTTATGACTGGGCTCCAAAAGACGAGAACGGTCGGATGCTGGATGCGAAGTGTGCTCAGTCAAGCGCTATCTACTTCGCAAATCACGAGGCCGGAACCTGGTTGTGCCAGCACCGCATGAACTCGGTAAATTCAATGATCGCATTCCGCGACGAAACCTCGGGTAAGCCGGTAACAAACCCGCAGACCAGTGATTCGGTTTTGAGTTTTGAACGCGGAGATATCGGTTTCTTTGCGGTGAATGTCACTACCGTCAATCAAAGCGGCGTGGAGATCACAACACTCCTTGCCGACGGCAAGTACCTTGATTTCATCTCTGGAAAAGAGATTGAAATCTCAGGTGGTGTGGTGAAAACCGATCTGACCGCAAACCAAGCGATTGCTCTTATAAAGCGCTAAACCAGCGAGTCTCGCCAGGCCTTGTAAAGAGCTGCGAACTTACCTCCAGATTGCGATAGCTGCTCTGGGCTGCCATCTTCGATTACTCGACCGTGCTCCATAACCAGCACGCGCTGGGCGATCGAGACTGTGGATAGGCGGTGAGCAATGATCACGGCGGTGCGGTTATGCAGCAGGGTCTTGAGGCCCTGCTGTACCAAACGCTCAGATGGGATATCCAATGAGCTGGTCGCCTCATCCAAAATCAAAACCGATGGGTTTGCCAAGAAGGCTCTCGCGAAGGAAATCAACTGGCGCTGACCAGAGGAGACTCTGCCACCGCGCTTATTGACATCGGTCTGATAGCCATCTGGCAGCGAGAGAATGAACTCGTGAGCACCAACTGCTTTAGCTGCTGCCATTACCTCTTCGATTGAAGCAGCAGGCTTACCAAGTTGAATGTTTTCGGCAACCGATCCGGAGAACAGGTAGGCCTCCTGGGTAACCATTACAACTTCGTGCCTAAGGTCGGTATTCGCAATGTCTCGAAGATTTATCCCGTCTAAGCTCACCGTGCCCGCGGAAGGGTCATAAAAACGAGAGATGAGTTTGGCAAGTGTCGACTTACCGGCACCTGTGGTGCCAACCAGTGCCACGGTCTGACCGGCTGGGATAGTCAGGCTAAACGGATGCAGCACCGTTGAACCGGTGGCGTATTTGAACTCGACATCTTGGAAGCTGACCTCGCCCTTGACGTCCTTGAGGACAACCGGCTTCTCAGGATCAGGAACGGTTGGTTCTTCCTGAAGCACACCGGAAATCTTCTCCAGTGCTGAGGCTGCCGATTGGTAGGAGTTGTAGAACATCGCGATTTCTTCCATCGGGTCAAAGAACCTTCTGGAATACAAGATTGCGGCGGTCAGGACACCGATACCCAAAGAACCCTCGAGCACTCGGAATCCACCAAAGAGCAAGATTGCCGCCACAGTGACGTTTCCGATGAGGATAAGACCTGGGTCGTATATACCAAACAGCTGGATCAGTCTGGCGTTGTGTCCACGGTAATCCTCAACTAGCCCACCAAAGTGGTTCTCGTTTGACTTCTCCTTGCGGAAAGCCTTCACCGCACGGATACCGGTCATGGTCTCAACGAAGTACTGGATCAATCTTGAAGAGGCAACTCGCTGCTGGCGATACCCCTTATTGGTTCCAAGCTGGAACCAACGGGTGAGAACCGCAAGTGGAATAAGCGCAACCAGCAAGATTAGGAAGCTCTCCGGATCAAGCAAGAACAGCGCACCAGCGGTGAAGAGCATAAACATGCCGCCAACCACTAGTTCGCTCAAACCACCAGATAGCAATTCGCCAATGGATTCCAGGTCTGAGGTTTGGCGGGCGATAACTCGACCGGCGGTATAGCGCTCATGGAATTCGACCGAAAGCTTCTGAGTGTGAACAAATACTCGGTTTCGAAGGTCAAAGAGCATGGCCTGAGAGGCCCGAGCGGTAACCATTAGGAAGAAGTAGGTCAGCGTCGCAGTCAAGGCAGCTGCCGAGAGATAGACAAACACCGTCAGCGAGATTGGCGTGTAGTCCCCGACCAAGGCCTTAGGCAGTGCACTGTCAATTCCAAAAGCAATTAGCGCTGGTCCAGAAACTCTAAGCGCAGTAGAAATAACCACCAGGAAGACCGCTGCAATTACTCGGGCTCGGATTGGCAAAAGCAGTGAGCCAAGCAGGTCCCTGGAGCGCGCTCTTACGTATCGAGATTCTTCTTTGTTGAGGTCGGTTTTCTCCTCATCGTTGGTTCCGTGCATGCTCATAGGTTCACCTCCCTGGCTTTTTCTGCCGCATCCAGCGAGCTGATTACGTACTTGTAGTGGTCGGATGTTTTCAAGAGTTCTTGGTGAGTACCAAAGGCGACGACCTTGCCCTCGTGCATGAGCGCTACCTTGTCGGCCAGCATCACGGTCGATGGTCGGTGGGCAACAATCAAAGCGGTTGTGGTGGTCAAAACATGGCGAAGGGCGTCCTCAACCATGGCCTCGGTGTCAACATCAAGCGCGGAGAGTGGGTCGTCGAGAACCAGGATTCTTGGCTTTGCGGCAACCGCTCTAGCAAGCGCTAGACGTTGGCGCTGCCCACCGGAGAGCGATAGGCCCTCTTCACCGATCTTGGTGTCCAGGCCATTTGGCAGGTCGTAGACAAATTGCGCTTGCGCAATTTCCAAAGCTTGCTTGAGATCATCTTCGCTCTGGGTTGGATTTCCAAGCAGAACATTGTCGCGAACCGAGGATGAGAACAAGGTTGCATCCTCAAAAGCCATGGCAATCAGGGTTCGCAGCTCACTACGGTTCATATCTCTAATGTCAACGCCATCGATCTCGACAGCGCCACCGGTTACCTCATAAAGTCTGGTGCTTAGGGCAGTCAGCGTTGTCTTACCGCAACCGGTTAGACCAATAAGTGCAACCGACTGACCAGGCTCTAGCCTGAGGTTGAAGTTAGAGATTAGATCTGGCTGATCCGCTGCAGTGTCTGGATAGCGGAAGCTGACGTCCTTGAATTCCAGTAGGCCCTTAGGCTCAGCGACCGTTTTGGGCTTTACAGGATCAGAAATCAGATCCGGCTCGTCAATGACCTCAAAGAATCTAGTGACTGCGGACTTTGCCTCCAGGGTGAAGCCCAAAAGGAATCCCAGGGACTCGGTTGGCCAGCGAAGCACCATCGCGGTAGCGACAAAGGCCACCAGTGTTCCAACGGTGATCTGGCCATCGGCAACCAAAAGCACACCTGCAAATAGCGAAAGTCCCAGCGCAAATTCCGGAAGCAAAATCAAATACAGCCAAATATTGGCAACTGCCTTGGCTTTTCTGATTTCAGTTCCCAATAGCGCCTTGGCATCGGTTGCAAACTGATCTGCCGCAAATCCACCGCGACCAAAAGCCTTTAGAACCCTCACGCCGTGAACGGCCTGCTCGACTCGGGTCGCAAGGTCTCCGGACTGATCCTGAGATAACCGAGCCACCTCGCCAAAGGATTTCTCGAAGCGGAAACCAATTACCACGATCGGGAGTGACGCGATAAAGAAGATCAATCCCAACCAGAAATTGAAACTAAAGAGAATTACCAGTCCGACTATCAAAGTGAGGAGGTTGGCAACCAAAAGCACTAAACCAAAGCTCAGCCAACGCCGGATCATGCTCAGGTCGCGAACGGCTCTCGAGAGTAACTGACCAGATGGCCAGCGATCGTGGAAGGCAACGGGCAAATCCTGCAGCTTCGCGTAGAGGGCATTTCGCATATCAGCTTCAACGAAAGTTCCCGGGGTTAGCACCAACCAGCGACGAAGTAGCACGAACACAGCCTCGGCAATACCCAAAGCCAAAATCAACACAACCGCTGGAATCAGGGCATCGATGCCACCGGCAACCAAGGAGTTAACGAGATTTTGCAAAAACTGCGGGATGGAAAGTGCAAACATGTGTGCGCCGATTGCAGCCAGCATTCCCAGAATGATTCTGGGTAGGGCTTTTTTAGCAAATGGCACCAATCGCCACAGCGTTTTGAACGTACTTAGTTCGGGTTGCATTTATCTCTTCCGCCGCCTTTAGGGCAGCCCTTCAGGATAGCAGTAACCGAGAAACGGTTGCCGTTAGTCCCTGGGTTTTATTCCACTTCGTCGCAGAAGTGACCTAGTGGTAAAAATGACGCTCGGCGGTGAAGTACATGGTTACACCGGCAGCCTTGGCTGCGGCAATAACCTCTTCATCGCGGACGCTACCCCCAGGTTGAACCACAGCCCTAACGCCTGCATCGAGTAATACTTCTAGCCCGTCTGCGAACGGGAAGAATGCATCAGATGCGGCCACCGAACCGACAACCCGGTCCCCAGCTCTAGATACTGCCAATCGGCAGGAGTCCACTCGGTTAACCTGCCCCATGCCAATTCCAACCGCGGCCATTGACTTGGCTAGCAAAATTGCATTGGACTTCACAGCGCGAGATGCTCTCCAGGCAAATTCCAAATCAGCCATCAGTTCTTTATCGGCAGGTTCGCCGGTAACCAGCTGCCACTTTGAGGTGTCTAGCTTCTCGAAGCCATCGGATTCCTGAATCAACGCGCCTCCGGAAACCTGTCTGATCTCGCGAGAAGGTCTTACATAACCAGCTTCAAGCTCCAAAATGCGCAAAATCTTTTTCTTGCTCAAGACCTCTAGCGCCGCCGGTTCATATCCCGGTGCTGCTATTACCTCGGTAAAGATCTCGGCAACCTGCAGCGCCATCTTCTCGGTCACAACTCGGTTAGCGGCAATCACGCCACCAAATGCGGAGACGGGATCAGTTTCGTGAGCCTTAGCGTGAGCATCTGCGATTGGATCAGTGGCACCTGCTTGAGCCACTGCAATACCGCAGGGGTTGGCGTGCTTGATGATCGCAACCGCAGGCTCTAAGAAGTCATATGCGGCTCGGAGTGCAGCATCGACATCTACGTAGTTGTTGTATGACATCTCTTTGCCACCAAGCAACTTGGCCTGCGCTACGCCGCCGGTAGCACCGTTCGCCGAATACAAAGCCGCCTTTTGGTGAGCGTTTTCGCCGTAACGAAGCACATTCTTGATTTCAAAACCAAAGTTCACATTTTGGGCGAAATCAGAACCACTGTTATCACCAGTGATTTCACCAAGCATCCAGTTTGCAACCGCGCTGTCGTATTGAGCTGTGTGACTAAAGGCAGCCTGAGCCAGTTCTTTGCGAAGGGCAAGAGAAGTTCCACCATTTGCATTGGCCTCTAGAACGCGTGAGTAATTCGCTGGGTTGACGACAATTGCGACGTTGGCGTGGTTCTTGGCAGCTGCTCGAACCATCGCCGGTCCACCGATATCGATCTGTTCAACCGCAGCATCGCCGGTTGCTCCTGCTGCGACAGTTTGGACAAATGGGTAGAGGTTCACAACAACCAACTCAAAGGCTTCGATGTCTAGATCGGCAAGCTCCTGAGCATGCTCGTCCAATCTGAGATCCGCCAAAATGCCACCGTGGATCTTTGGGTGCAGGGTCTTCACGCGACCATCTAGCGACTCTGGGAAACCGGTCACCTCAGATACTTCTTTGACTGCTAAGCCGGCTTCGGCAATCTGCTTTGCGGTTGAACCTGTTGAGACCAGCTGAACTCCCTGTGCACTTAGTCCCTTTGCAAGCTCGATTAGGCCAGTCTTGTCAGAAACCGATATGAGGGCTCTGCGAATTTTTACCTGGTCGCGCTCTTTGTAGTTTCGAGCTTCAACATTGTTAGCCATCAGCTAGACCTTTCTGAGAGGTTGAGCTTGCCCTCGGCAATCTGAGATACAACTTCAACAATCAATGAGCGCTCGATTGCCTTGATCTGCTCATGCAGGTCAGACTCAGTGATTCCAAAAGCAATCGCAATCTCTCGTTGCGCTAGGACCGGCCCGGTGTCTACCCCTGCGTCAACGATGTGAACCGTTGCACCAGTTGTGCTGGCCCCTGCGCTAAGGGCGTCCCTGACCGCGTGAGCGCCTGGGAAGGCAGGTAACAGCGATGGGTGCAGGTTGATGATGTTTGGGCTCAAGGCGGAGACAAAGCCTTCAGGCAACACCCTCATAAAGCCGGCCAAGACAACAAGGTCGGGCTTGTGATACTGGAGATTGCCAAGCAACACCTCAGCCCAATTTTCGCGAGAATCGAAAAGCCCAGGCTCAACCACAAAGGTGGGGACACCAAACTGTTCAGCGTGGGCAAGTCCTGCTGCCGGGTTATCGGCTCCGACCGCCACAATCTTCGCGGGATAAAGCGGATTGTCACAGGCTTCTAATAGAGCACGAAGGTTTGAGCCCGAACCTGAGATCAAGACCACGATAGAAAGCATTGGACTCCTACTTTCCGCGCTCTTGCTGATCGCTGTATGGCTTGATGACAACTAAACCAGCCACAAAACTCGGAATCAATACCTCTAGAAAAAGCACTCCGGCAAAAAGCAAAGCATTGATGCCAACCTCACTAAATCTGCCAGGCCCAAAACTTCCAGAAGCCAAAACAGCAATCGCAAATGCAGTCAGTGCAGCGATCAGAGCCGCCATAAAGGCGAAGGCTGCTGCTGCCGAAAAACGCGTTGCATACTCCCAGCGCATCTGGTCGGCATAGCGTCGGGCAAAAAGCGTTCCAACAAAGGCCACCACGATTGGAATCAGGGCAAACAATATTGCTCGGTCAAAACCGGCGGTAGGGATGGCGACAAATACCGGTAGGGCTGGCATTGGACCAAGCTGAGTGCCGAGTGCCGAGACAGACGATCCGACTCCGATTGAGAATCCAGGACCCGCTATCCAGCTCATCCCATAAACAATCAGGTTTGGAAGGATCGCCAACTGGGCGATGGTCAACATCACGCCACCGAGAACGCTCACTCGCATTGCCTCGTATAGAGCCACAACTTCGATCCAGCCAAAGCCCAAAGCCAGCGCAATCATGGCGGAGCTAACCAAAAGTAGTGCCGCGACTACGCCAAGACCGACCCTGGATGCAGGTGAAAGCACAGATGCCAAGGACCAGTGCAGCTTGGAGAAAATTGCTTTGGTTTGGTTTCGAACCCAGATACGTTCTTTGGCCTCGGGCGGGTTAGCGCCTTCAAAAAGCTCATAGCGCGGTCCAAGCACCGATGCCAGAAACAGAATGCCACCAAAGAAGAATGCTGGGGAGATAAACGGTGCCCATTCGGCAACCACGACTGCTTCGTTTGTGCTCAGCATTGAAACCGCAAGACCAATGCCACCAAATGCCACCGCGCCACCAACCCATGCGGGCCAGATAGAACTTGCAGCTGAGAGTCGGTGACCAATTCGAATAATCAAAACCGCCATCAGGGCCGTGAGCCCCAGTGGCAAAGTCGACATTGTGAACGCGGGGACAGCAATGCCTAGAATCTCACCGGCATTGAACTGCAGTGGAACGCCGCAGGCTAGCAAAAATGCATAAGCCGCAACGCGAAACGCAACCATCCAGTCAACAGATCCATCGCCCTCGATGAACCAGGCCAAGGTAAGTGGGGCAATCACTAAACCAATCGCGACAGCCGCAATAATCAGCGCTTGCAGCGCTGAAATTGCGAAGCTGAGCCCCCGATTCACCTTTAGAGCTTGGCGATAATCTCGCGCATAAGCGCAGCGGTCTCGGATGGGGTCTTGCCAACCTTCACGCCGACAGCCTCAAATGCTTCCTTCTTGGCCTGAGCGGTTCCGGCAGAGCCAGAAACAATTGCACCTGCGTGACCCATGGTCTTACCCTCAGGAGCAGTGAAGCCGGCTACGTAAGCAACCACTGGCTTGGTCACGTGCTTTGAGATGTAGTCCGCAGCCTTCTCCTCAGAGTCGCCACCGATCTCACCGATCAACACGATTGCCTTGGTCTCAGGGTCGTTCTGGAATGCCTCAAGTGCATCAATGTGAGTGGTACCAATAACTGGGTCTCCACCAATACCGATAGCGGTTGAGAAGCCGATGTCGCGAAGTTCGAACATCATCTGGTAGGTCAGGGTTCCAGACTTGGAGACCAAGCCGATTGGGCCCTTGCCGGCGATGTTCGAAGGAGTAATGCCTGCGTTGGACTGCTCAGGGGAAATGATTCCAGGGCAGTTAGGTCCAATTAGACGGGTCTTCTTGCCCTTTTCAACGTTGTATGCCCAAGCCTCAGCGCTGTCGTGAACTGGGATGCCCTCGGTGATTGCAACCGCGAGCGCGATCTCGGCGTCAATAGCCTCGATGATTGCAGCCTTTGCAAAGGCAGGAGGAACGAAGATAACCGAAACATTCGCACCGGTGGCAGCCATAGCTTCCTTGACCGTTCCGAAAACCGGAAGCGACTTGCCAGAAATATCCACGCTCTCGCCGGCCTTGCGTGGGTTCACGCCACCAACGATGTTCGAGCCACCGGCGAGCATGCGAGTGGTGTGCTTCATGCCCTCGGCACCGGTCATGCCCTGGACGATAATCTTTGAGTTTTTGTCTAGGTAAATTGCCATTTCTAAAGCCTTACTTGTTAGCCAACAAAGCGGCCTTGTCGGCTCCGCCATCCATGGTGTCCGCCAGCGTTACCAGCGGGTGGTTGAACTCGGAGAGAATACGGCGACCCTCTTCAACGTTGTTGCCGTCTAGTCGAACAACTAGCGGCTTGCTGGCACGGGCACCCAAGGTGTTCAGCGCGCCAACGATTCCGTTTGCTACAGCGTCACAGGCGGTGATGCCGCCGAAGACGTTTACAAACACGCTGCGAACCTGAGGGTCGTTCAAGATGACATCCAGACCTGCAGCCATTACCTCAGCAGAGGCACCGCCACCGATGTCTAGGAAGTTAGCGGGCTTCACGTTGCCGTGACGCTCACCGGCGTAGGCAACTACGTCCAGGGTGCTCATAACCAATCCGGCACCGTT
>NZ_CBCHRQ010000054.1:0-9831 GCF_965064355.1 Aquiluna sp. | reverse complement strand
TCGCGAGTTCATTTCTTGCGACACGCCCGAGTCAAGGTATCGGAACGGGCCCTAGAAATAGGGCGTTGACAGAAGAACAGTGCATCAGCATCACGGCAGTCAATAAGGTTCGCAATTCTGCGAATTGAGTTGGCTCCAAAAACTGTGTGGCTCGAAAGAGGCACCTGACCAAATGGAAGGCAGTCATTATGGCGGCTAACAAGATTCGCATTCGACTGAAGTCGTATGATCACGAGATCATCGACTCCTCGGCGAGCAAAATCGTCGACACAGTCACCCGCGCCGGTGCCAAGGTAGTAGGTCCAGTTCCACTACCGACCGAGAAGAACATCGTGACGGTCATTCGTTCGCCGCACAAGTACAAGGACAGCCGTGAGCACTTTGAGATGCGTACCCACAAGCGTCTCATTGACATCATCGACCCGACTCCAAAGGCCGTTGATTCGCTGATGCGCCTGGACCTACCAGCAGATGTCAACATCGAGATCAAGCTTTAAGGATTTAGAAATGACTACAGAGACTAGGACCGTAAAGGGTCTGCTGGGCACCAAGCTTGGCATGACTCAAGCATGGGATGCGAACAACAAGCTTGTTCCTATCACCGTTGTTGAGGCTGGCGAAAACGTCATCACTCAAATCAAGAATTTAGACGCCGACGGCTACGAAGCAATTCAGATTGCCTACGGCGCGATCGACCCACGTAAGACCGACAAGCCAACCGCAGGCCACTTCGCCAAGGCTGGCTCAACCCCACGTCGATTCCTTGCAGAAATCCGCACCGCAGACACCACCGACTATGCAGTTGGTCAGGCTATCGGCGTGGACATCTTCGAGGTAGGCACCAAGGTTGACGTTGTTGGAACTTCAAAGGGTAAGGGCTTTGCTGGTGTTATGAAGCGCCACGGCTTCTCCGGTATTCACGCTTCCCACGGTGCTCACAAGAACCACCGTAAGCCTGGTTCCATCGGTGCCGGTACTACCCCTGCAAAGGTCATCAAGGGCAAGAAGATGCCTGGCCGCATGGGACAGGACCGCGTAACCACCCTGAACCTCACCCTGCACGGAGTTGACCTTGAGCGCGGCTTGCTGCTGATCAAGGGTGCCGTGCCTGGTCCTAAGGGCCAGTTGGTGTTCGTTCGTAACGCCGTGAAGGAGAGCAACTAATGTCTACCGTTGACGTAATTGACGTTAAGGGCAAGAAGTCTGGCTCTGTCGACCTGCCTGAGGCACTGTTCGATGTTCAGACCAATGTTCCGCTAATCCACCAGGTGGTAGTTGCTCAGTTGGCAGCTGCTCGCCAGGGAACTCAGTCTGCGCTTCGCCGCGGCGAGGTTTCTGGTTCGGGTAAGAAGCCTTTCAAGCAGAAGGGCACCGGCCGCGCTCGTCAGGGTTCGGTTCGTATGCCTCAGCACCGCGGTGGTGGCGTGATCCACGCTCCAAAGCCTCGTGACTACTCACAGCGCACCCCAAAGAAGATGATTGTTGCCGCGCTTCGCGGAGCACTATCTGACCGCGCTCGTAACTCTCGCATCCACGTTATTGACCAGTTTGCTCTTGGAGAGCAGCCATCGACCAGAGCAGCTGCAAGCTTCCTGGCTCAGGTTGCCACCAGCAAGAACATCTTGGTTGTGCTAGACCGCTCCGACGAGCTGTCTTACAAGTCGCTGCGTAACCTGCAGACCGTTCACGTGCTAGCTGTTGACCAGCTAAACGCGTATGACGTGCTGCACTCAGACGACATCATTTTCACCGCCAGCGCCCTGACTCAGTTTGTTGCGGCTGCTGCAGGAACCGAGGAGGCCAGCGAATGAGCACCCTAAACAAGGACCCACGCGACGTCATCATCAAGCCAATCATCTCTGAGAAGAGCTATTCGCTGATCGACCAGGGCAAGTACACCTTCGAGGTGGACCCTCGCTCGAACAAGACCGAGATCAAGCAGGCTGTTGAGCACATTTTCAATGTGAAGGTTGACACCATCAACACTCTGAACCGCCAGGGCAAGACCCGCAAAACCCGCTTCGGACTAGGTAAGCGCAAGGACACCAAGCGTGCCATTGTGACCCTGAAGTCGGGCTCCATCGACATCTTTACCTACATCGGCTAAGGGAGAGACAAATGGCAATCCGTAAATACAAGCCAACGACTCCAGGTCGTCGTGGATCATCTGTTGCAGACTTTGCAGAGATCACCCGCTCGACTCCTGAGAAGTCACTGCTTAGACCGCTACCTAAGACCGGTGGACGTAACGCAGCTGGCCGCATCACCACTCGTCACATCGGTGGAGGCCACAAGCGTCAGTACCGCGTGATCGACTTCCGTCGCCACGACAAGGATGGTGTACCTGCAAAGGTTGCACACATCGAGTACGACCCAAACCGTACCGCTCGCATTGCACTGATTCACTACATCGATGGCACCAAGCGCTACATCATCGCCCCTAACAAGCTAAAGCAGGGCGACGCTATCGAGCAGGGACCAAACGCAGACATCAAGCCAGGTAACAACCTGCCGCTTCGCAACATCCCAGTGGGTACCGTTATCCACGCGATTGAGCTGAAGCCAGGCGGCGGTGCCAAGATGGCTCGTTCTGCTGGTGCTTCGGTTCGTCTAGTTGCTAAGGACGGCCCTAACGCTCAGCTTCGTCTACCTTCAGGTGAAATCCGCAACGTAGATGCAAACTGCCGCGCAACCATCGGTGAAGTTGGAAACGCAGAGCAGTCCAACATCAACTGGGGTAAGGCTGGCCGCATGCGCTGGAAGGGCGTTCGCCCAACCGTTCGTGGTGTTGTTATGAACCCGGTTGACCACCCACACGGTGGTGGTGAGGGTAAGACCTCCGGTGGTCGTCACCCAGTTACCCCTTGGGGTCAGAAGGAAGGCCGCACTCGCAAGCCAAACCTTCAGTCTGACAAGCAAATCGTTCGTCGTCGTTACGTCGGCAAGAAGTAGGAGATCTCTAAATGCCACGCAGTTTGAAGAAGGGCCCCTTCGTCGACGAGCACCTAATGAAGAAGGTGCGCGTACAGAACGAGGCCAGTACCAAGAACGTGATCAAGACCTGGTCTCGCCGCTCGATGATTGTTCCAGCCATGCTGGGCCACACCATCGCGGTGCACGACGGTCGCAAGCACATTCCAGTTTTCGTCACCGAGACCATGGTTGGTCACAAGCTTGGCGAATTCGCACCTACCCGCACCTTCCGTGGACACGTGAAGGACGACAAGAAGGGTCGCCGCGGCTAAGCCGGGGCGCCTAGAGAGTAAAGGAGAAAACGATGGAAGCAATCGCCAAAGTGCGTAACATCCGCGTGACCCCAATGAAGGCTCGCCGTGTCGTCAACTTGATCCGCGGCAAGCAGGCCACTGAGGCCCTGGGTATCTTGAAGTTTGCCCCCCAGGCAGCATCCGAGCCGATTTACAAGCTCGTTGCCGCAGCGGTGGCTAACGCCAAGGTGAAGGGCGAGAAGGCCGGCACCATTGTGGACGAGGACGACCTAGTCGTTTCGGCAGCTTTCGTGGACGATGGCGTGACGCTAAAGCGTTTCCGCCCACGTGCACAGGGACGTGCATTCAAGATCAACAAGCGAACCAGCCACATCACCGTGGTTGTTGCAACTCCTGACGAGCTGCAGAAGAAGGCAGGTAAGTAATGGGCCAGAAGGTCAATCCCTACGGCTTCCGCCTAGGAATCACCACCGAGCACCGCTCTCGTTGGTTCACTGACTCCACCAAGAAGGGTCAGCGCTACGCAGACTACGTGATCGAGGACACCAAGATCCGTGCCTTCTTGCAGGAGAAGCTGGACCGCGCAGGTATCTCTCGCATCGAGCTTGAGCGCACCCGTGACCGTGTTCGCGTTGACATCTTTGCCGCTCGCCCAGGTCTAGTTATCGGTCGCCGTGGCGCCGAGGCTGAGACTTTGCGCAGCGACCTAGAGAAGCTAACCGGCAAGCAGGTGTTGCTGAACATCCTCGAGGTGAAGAACCCAGAGGCTGACTCGCAGCTTGTTGCGCAGGGTATTGCAGAGCAGCTTGCTGCTCGTGTGGCTTTCCGCCGCGCAATGCGTAAGGGCATCCAGGGTGCACTTAGAAGCGGTGCAAAGGGTATTCGTATCCAGTGCTCCGGCCGTCTAGGTGGCGCTGAAATGTCGCGCAGCGAGTTCTACCGTGAGGGTCGTGTGCCATTGCACACCCTTCGCTCGAACATCGACTACGGCTTCTACGAGGCTAAAACCACCTTTGGTCGCATCGGTGTAAAGGTTTGGATCTACAAGGGTGACCTAACCGCTAGGGAGCTTGCAGCAGTGCAGGCAACCCAGCGCGGACCTCGCCCAGCGGGTGCTGGCCGTCGCGGCCCACGCCCTGACGCTGCACCAGTAGCAGCAGGAAGTGAAGGCTAATAATGCTGATTCCTCGCAAAGTAAAGCACCGCAAGCAGCACAGCCCGAAGCGCTCCGGTCACGCGACCGGTGGCACCAAGGTGTCGTTCGGTGAGTACGGTATCCAGGCTCTAACTCCTGCTTACCTGACCAACCGACAGATCGAAGCTGCTCGTATTGCTATGACTCGTCACATCAAGCGTGGTGGAAAGGTTTGGATCAACGTATTCCCAGACCGTTCTCTAACCAAGAAGCCAGCGGAAACCCGCATGGGTTCCGGTAAGGGTTCACCGGAGTGGTGGGTAGTAAACGTAAAGCCAGGCCGCGTGCTCTTTGAGCTAGCCGGCGTATCCGAGGAAATTGCTCGTGAAGCAATGACCCGTGCGATCCACAAGCTTCCGCTAAAGGCTCGCATCATCAAGCGTGAAGAAGGTGACGCATAATGATCGGTTCAAAGAACCTCACCCCTGAGGACCTAGACAAGATCGAAGACTCCCTGCTAGTTGAGGAACTGCGAAAGGCGAAGGAAGAACTTTTCAACCTACGCTTCCAGTCCGCAACCGGACAGTTGGACGCACATGGTCGTCTAAAGGCCGTCAAGCGTGACATCGCACGTATTTACACCGTGCTACGTGAGCGTGAGCTAGGTATTCGTGCCGTGCCAGTCGCTGCCGCAGCGCCTAAGACCACTAAGAAGGCAGCTGCTGAAAAGCCAGTTGCTGAGAAGCCAGCTGAGGAGGCATAAAGATGGCCGACGAGAAGAAGGCAGCAGCTAAGGCTGCACCAAAGGCAGCTCCAAAGGCAGCTCCAAAGGCAGCACCAAAGGCAGCCGCACCTAAGGCCACAAAGCCAAAGGTTGCAAAGGCTCCTAAGGAGATCAAGGTAGTCGAGCGCGGTGACCGCAAGTCACGTCGTGGCTATGTTGTCTCCGACAAGATGGACAAGACCATCGTGGTATTGGTTGAAGACCGCAAGAAGCACCCGCTGTACGGAAAAGTTATGCGCGTGTCGACCAAGGTCAAGGCTCACGACGAGAACAACACCGCAGGTATCGGCGACCTCGTGCTAATCAGCGAGACCCGTCCACTATCTGCCACCAAGAACTGGCGCCTGGTCGAGATCCTCGAGAAGGCCAAGTAACAAACCCCTAGGGCTAACGGTCGGAATCGTTATCCATAAAACAAGGAGAAAAAAGTGCTTCAGCAAGAATCCAGACTCAAGGTTGCCGATAACACCGGCGCCAAAGAGCTGCTGACCATTCGCGTATTGGGTGGATCACTCCGCCGCTACGCAGGTCTTGGCGACATCATCGTTGCCACTGTTAAGGACGCAATCCCTGGCGGAAACGTCAAGAAGGGTGATGTCGTAAAGGCAGTTGTCGTTCGTACCAAGAAGGAGACCCGTCGTGCAGACGGTTCCTACATCAAGTTCGACGAGAACGCAGCCGTAATCATCAAGAACGATGGCGAGCCACGCGGAACCCGTATTTTCGGACCAATTGGTCGTGAACTTCGCGAGAAGAAGTTCATGAAGATCATCTCGTTGGCACCGGAGGTTATTTAATCATGGCGAACATTAAAAAAGGCGACCTCGTTCAGGTCATCACCGGCAAGAAGCAGGACCGCGGCGGCGACCGTGGCAAGCAGGGTCAGGTGCTTTCGGTACTAGTTGAGCAGAACCGCGTAATCGTTGCGGGCGTCAACGTAGTCACCAAGCACACCAAGCCTGGTCAGACTGACAAGGGCTCCAACACTGGCGGCATCATTACTCAGGAAGCCCCAATTCACGTTTCTAACGTTGCTCTAGTTGACCCAAGCACCAAGAAGCCAACCAAGGTTGGCTACAAGCTTGTAACTGCCAAGGATGGCAAGGTCACCAAGACTCGTGTTGCTCGCAAGACCGGGAAGGAAATCTAATGGCTACCGCAACCAAGAAGGCTGCTGCCGCAGGTAAGGCTCTTCCTCGCCTAAAGGCTCAGTACCGCAAGGAAATCATTCCTACGCTAACCGCAGAGTTCAGCTTCCAGAACCCAATGCAGGTTCCAGGCCTCACCAAGATTGTTGTAAACATGGGTGTTGGCGCTGCTGCTAAGGACGGCAAGCTCATCGAAGGTGCTATCCGTGACCTGACCGCAATTACCGGTCAGAAGCCACAGGTAAACATCGCGAAGAAGTCGATCGCTCAGTTCAAGTTGCGCGAGGGCCAGCCAATTGGTGCTCACGTTACTTTGCGTGGCGACAGAATGTGGGAGTTCCTAGACCGCCTACTATCCCTATCGCTTCCTCGTATCCGCGACTTCCGCGGTCTATCGGACAAGCAGTTCGATGGCCGTGGCAACTACACCTTTGGTCTATCCGAGCAGTCAATGTTCCACGAAATTGACCAGGACAAGATCGACAACGTTCGTGGTATGGACATCACTGTCGTTACCACTGCAAAGACCGACGATGAGGGCCGCGCACTGCTAAAGGCGCTCGGCTTCCCATTCAAGGCATAATCCACCGCAATTGAGAAAGGTCCCCGAGCTTGTAAAGCGCTGGGAAACCACCTTGAGAAAGAAGACACATAAATGACAATGACAGACCCGGTAGCAGATTTTCTGACCCGGCTGCGCAACGCGAACAACGCACACCACGATTCGCTGAGCCTCCCATATTCAAAGCTAAAGGGAAACATCGCCCAGATCCTAAAGTCCGAGGGTTACATCGCGGACTTCAAGGTTGAGGACGCCAAGGTCGGTAAGACCATGACTGTTGACCTAAAGTTCGGCCCAAACCGCGAGTCCAGCATCACCGGAATCAAGCGTGTTTCTAAGCCTGGTCTTCGCGTTTACGCAAAGTCCACCGAGCTACCAAGAGTCCTCGGCGGCTTGGGTATTGCAATCCTGTCCACTTCATCCGGTCTACTAACTGACCGTCAGGCTGCAAAGAAGGGAGTAGGCGGAGAAGTCATCGCCTACGTCTGGTAATCACCTATGTCACGTATTGGAAAAATGCCAATCCCGCTTCCAGCGGGTGTAACCGTAACTATTAACGGCCAGGATGTCGTGGTAAAGGGACCTAAGGGTGAACTATCCCTAACCGTCGTCGAGCCAATCAAGGTACTACTTGAGGACAACACCGTTATCGTTTCCCGTCCAGATGATGAGGCTAAGTCCAAGTCACTGCACGGTCTAACCCGTTCTTTGATCGCAAACGACGTTCACGGCGTTTCGACTGGATTCTCTAAGTCACTAGAAATCGTTGGTACTGGTTACCGCGCTGCTTCTAAGGGTTCGACTATCGAACTTGCTTTGGGATTCAGCCACCCGGTTGTCGTTACCCCACCGGCAGGTATCACCCTGACCGTTGAGGGAAACACCAAGATCATCATCTCCGGTACCTCAAAGCAGGCTGTTGGAGAAGTTGCCGCAAACATTCGCAAGCTACGTAAGCCTGAGCCATACAAGGGCAAGGGTGTTCGCTACGAAGGCGAGAAGGTACGTCGCAAGGCTGGAAAGGCTGGTAAGTAAGAATGGCTGTTAAGTCAAAGTCAGCTGCCCGTGACAAGCGTCACGGCCGCCTGCGCAAGAAGATTGAGGGCACTGCTGCTCGTCCTCGCCTAGTCGTAACTCGTTCGGCACGTCACGTGTTCGTCCAGGTTGTCGATGACGCCAAGGGTCACACCCTAGCTTCGGCTTCCACCATGGAAGTTGAGCTACGTAAGGCTGATGGCACCAAGACCGACAAGGCGACTGAAGTTGGCAAGCTAATTGCTGAGCGCGCTAAGAAGGCCGGTGTCACCGAGGTGGTATTCGACCGTGGCGGTAACCGCTACGCAGGTCGCGTTGCAGCAATTGCTGACGCAGCCCGCGAGTCAGGATTGACACTGTGAGCGAAGAGAAGAAGGAAATGGACGTGGCAGAAGCTACCGTGGTCGTCGAGGCCACAACCGTTGATCCGAACGAGCGCGAGCAGCGTCGCGGTTCACGTGAGCGTGGACCAAAGACTGAGCGTCGTGACCGTGAGGACACCAAGAGCCCATTCTTGGAGCGTGTTGTAAACATCAACCGTGTATCCAAGGTGGTCAAGGGTGGTCGTCGCTTCGCATTCACCGCACTAGTTGTGGTTGGCGATGGCGAGGGTCTAGTTGGTGTTGGCTACGGCAAGGCTAAGGAAGTTCCTGCAGCTATTGCCAAGGGTGTTGAGGACGCGAAGAAGAACTTCTTCCGCATCCCACGCGCTGGCTCCACCATTCCTCACCCAGTACAGGGTGAGGCAGCCGCAGGTGTCGTTCTACTTCGTCCAGCCGCTGCGGGTACCGGTGTTATCGCCGGTGGCCCAGTTCGTGCGGTTCTGGAGTGCGCCGGTGTTCACGACGTACTTTCCAAGTCATTGGGATCGTCAAACACCCTAAACATCGTTCACGCCACCGTGGCAGCACTAAAGCAGCTCGAAGAGCCGCAGTCAGTTGCTGACCGTCGTGGCAAGTCATTGGCAGAGGTGGCTCCGGCTCGCCTACTACCAGCTAAGACTGAGAAGGCAGGTGCCAAATAATGGCAAAGCGTCTGAAGGTTACCCAATTAAAGAGTTCAAACGGTGGCAAGCAGAACCAGCGCGATTCACTTCGCACCCTGGGTCTGAAGCGCATCGGTGACATCATCGTGAAGGAAGACAACAAGTCTGTTCGCGGCCTGGTGATGACCGTTGCCCACCTCGTCAAGGTTGAGGAGATCGACTAATGGCTGAAGAAAAGAAGCCAGCCGCTAAGGCTGCTGCAAAGCCTGCAGCGAAGACCACCGCAGCTAAGCCAGCCGCAGCAAAGGCAGCCCCAAAGGCTGCTGCTGCCAAGGCTCCAGCCGCTAAGGCCGCAGCTCCAAAGGCTGCTGCCCCTAAGGCTGCCGCTGCAAAGCCAGCTGCTGAGAAGGTTGCTGCCCCAAAGGCAGCTGCAAAGCCAGCTGCAAAGAAGACTGAGGAGAAGGCTGAGAAGAGCCAGATCCTGAAGCTTCACCACCTTCGCCCTGCAAAGGGTGCCAAGAAGGAGAAGACTCGTAAGGGTCTTGGTGAGGGTTCAAAGGGTAAGACCGCAGGTCGCGGTACCAAGGGAACCGGTGCTCGCACCACTACCCGTTTGGGCTTCGAAGGTGGTGGCGTTAACCTCGTTATGCGTACCCCTAAGCTTCGCGGCTTCAAGAACCCATTCCGCGTTGAGTACCAGGTGGTAAACCTAGACAAGCTGTCTGAGCTTTACCCTAAGGGTGGCGCTGTGACCGTTTCTGACCTAGTAGCTAAGGGTGCAGTCCGCAAGGGCGAGCCTGTAAAGCTACTTGGAAATGGCGACGTCTCGGTTAAGCTTGTGGTCACTGTTGACAAGGTTTCCTCGTCAGCAAAGACCAAGATTGAAGCTGCCGGCGGCAGCATCAGCGCCTAAGAAGATTCGCTAGGAGAGGTTCACCATGTTTCAGGCCATTGC
>NZ_CBCHRQ010000053.1:0-10015 GCF_965064355.1 Aquiluna sp. | reverse complement strand
TAAAAATCCGCTAAGCTATCTCAGTTCTATGCGGGTGTGGCGAAATTGGCAGACGCACCAGATTTAGGTTCTGGCGCCGAGAGGCGTGGGGGTTCAAGTCCCTTCACCCGCACAAGAAAAAACCCTGAGATTACTCTCGGGGTTTTTCTCTTTGATAGACCTATCTAGAGAAGCGCTCAGCGTCGCAGATTGAGCGAGAGTAAGAAACTGCCAATAGGTTTTCCAAATCTGGTCCCCACCTTGGCCAGGTGCCCCTGTTCTTTGAAGCCGAGCTTGGTGTGCAGTCTGATTGAAGCGTCAGCTCCGCGATCCGCAATCACGGCAATCACCTCTTTAACGTCGGCAGCTTTGCAGCGAACAATCAGTTCTGTCAGCAACATCGTGCCCAACCGCTTGCCGGTTGCCGGAGCTGAGAGATAGATCGAGTTCTCGACAATTTTCAGATAACCACTTCGCTGACGCCAAGGGGCAACGAACGCAAATCCAATTACTTCGATATCGCCTCGAACTAAGACTAGAAATGGTAATTCGAATTTAGCTATTAGCTCGTGCTTTTGCTGCCAGTAGGAAAGATCGAGGGGCCTATCGTCGAAGGTGACCACCGTATTGCGAATGAAGTAGTTGTAGAGGTCCTTGATCGCTGGAAGGTCTTCGGACCTAGCATCGCGAATACTCACTGCTCGCTCAGGTTCGACACCGCGCAACTTTTGCCTGCGCACCATCCGCCAGCGGGTTTCGGAATCCACCACCTAAGCACTCCAATCGATTGGGCTAAGACCCAACTCTAAAAGCGCTGTGTTACATCGAGAAAACGGTCGAGATCCAAAAAAGCCACGATAGCTAGATAGCGGCGATGGGTGCGCAGAGGAGATGACGGTTGCCTGATTTAATACCGGCAGTAACTCGCTGGCTCGCTGGCCCCACAAAATTGCGACCAGTTTCGAGCCCAAAGCTTCCTGCAGGCGCATAACCGCAGTCGTGGTGAACTGCGCCCAACCAAGATCAAGGTGACCGGCGGTGTTATTGGCCTGGGTGGTGAGGTGCCGATTCAACAGCATTACACCGCGATTGGCCCACGGCGAGATATCGCCGGTTTTTACATACTGCTCCCCCATGTCGCTGCGCAATTCCTTGAAGATGTTGCTCAAAGTCGGTGGCAATGGTTTGGTGCCTTCGGGAACTGCGAAGCTCAAACCGATTGCGTGGTCTGGATTTGGGTATGGATCTTGGCCAACAATCAATACTCGGTAGTCCTGAGGCGGCAATTTGAAGGCCCGAAGGATGTTCTCGGTATTTGGAATGCTCAGTGCATCCGCGTTCACCCGAGCTTCAATTTCTGCAAGCAGCTCCAACTGGTCGGCAAGAATTTCTCGCCAGATTGGATGAAGTTGCTTTGCGAACATTCCTCCATAGTAAAAGTGCCATGATGGTATCGCTAACAAAAAGGAGCAATGATGCCAAGTCCTGTCGAGCTTTTGCACGAGGCCGCAACCTACGCTAAGACCCTTACTCAAATCAGACGGGATTTGCACCAGATCCCAGAGTTCGGGCTAAACCTCCCAAAGTCTCAGGCCCGCATCCTGGAGTCAATTCAAGGGCTTGGAGATATCCACCTCGGCAAAGATCTCAACTCCATTGGCTTGGTAATCAAAGGCGGCAAGCCAGGTCCAACCATTTTGTTGCGCGCTGACATGGACGCTCTTTCAGTCAAAGAAGAGACCGGTTTAGATTTTGCATCCACCAACGGCTTTATGCATGCCTGTGGCCACGATTTGCACATGGCCGCAGCCGTAGGCGCAGCGCACCTAATAGCCACCCACAAAGCAGAGCTCTCAGGAACCGTCGTGATTTGGTTCCAGCCTGGTGAAGAGGGCCACCACGGTGCCGATGTAATGATCGAAGAGGGCTTTTTGGAGCTCAGCGGCGAGCGTCCAATTGCTGCCTATGGCCTACACGTTTTCACGGCTATGCCAATTGGGGCTATTGCCTGTAAGCCCGGACCACTTATGGCGAGCGCCGGCGATCTACACGTAACCTTCCAAGGACGTGGCGGTCACGGCTCTATGCCTTGGCTATCTAAAGATCCTGTTACCCCAATGATTGAAGCTATCTCTGCGCTGCAGAACATGCTGAATAAGCGCTTCGACCAGTTTGACCCGGTAATCCTCAATGTCGGTTGGATTCGTGCCGGAGACGATGCAACAACCAATGTGATTGCCGATAGTGCAAGCTTTGGTGCCACGGTGAGAACCTTCTCTCAGAAGAGCACCGCGCTACTGCACGAACTTGCTCCAAAATTGATTCACTCCATCGCGGAAGGATTTGGACTAACCGCAACCGTGGAATTTGGCAGAGCAACCAAGGTGCTTATGAATGACCCAGCTGCCGTTGCCCGCGTCGAGAAAGTTTCCAAGGCGCTGGTTGGAGAGCAGGGCTACATCCGGCTGCAAGCCCCGATGGCAGGTGGCGAAGACTTTGCATCAATCGTGCACGAGGTCCCGGGAGCATTCGTCTTTGTCGGTGCTTGCCCGCCTGATATCAACCACGAGACTGCATCCACTAACCACAGCGCCAAGGCAATGTTTGACGACTCGGTATTGCCGCTCTGCGCCAGCATTTTGGCAGGCTTGGCCTTTGACCACCTAGGGTAAAGTTACTTCTCGTTACGCAATTAGTTGCCCAGCGTCGTGCAATCATCCATAGTTTGTCTACCAACCAAAAAACCTAAGGATTACACGATGTCAGATTCAACTTCATGGGGATTTGAAACCACTCAGATCCACGCTGGTGCAGCACCAGATCCAACCACCAACGCTCGCGCGGTTCCGATCTACAAGACCACCGCTTACACCTTCAATTCGGCAGAGCACGCTCGCAGCCTGTTTGGTCTAGCGGAATTCGGCAACATCTACACCCGCATCATGAACCCAACCCAGGACGTTGCTGAAAAGCGCATTGCGGCTCTTGAGGGCGGCACCGCGGCTTTGCTATTGGCATCTGGCCAGGCAGCTGAGACTTTCGCGGTGTTGAACATCGCCCACGCCGGAGACCACATCGTCTCATCATCGACTTTGTACGGTGGTACCTACAACTTGTTCAAATACACCTTGGCAAAGCTGGGCATCGAGGTCACCTTCGTTGAGAACCAGGACGATGAGAACGAGTGGCAGGCAGCGGTTCGCCCAAACACCAAGCTATTCTTTGCAGAGACCATCGGAAACCCAAGGGTTTCGATTCTGGACATTCGCAAGGTTGCCGATGTTGCGCACAAAAACGGTGTCCCGCTGATCGTGGACAACACCGTTGCAACTCCGTTTTTGATCAAGCCTTTGGAGCACGGTGCTGACATCGTGGTTCACTCCGCAACCAAGTTCCTCGCCGGCCACGGAACCGTGGTTGCCGGTGCAATCGTTGACGGTGGCAAGTTCGAGTGGTCAAAGTCTGACAAGTTCCCGGGACTCACCGAGCCAGACCCTAGCTACCACGGCGTGGTTTACACCCAGGCACTGGGCGATGGCATTGCCTACATCATCAAGGCACGCGTTCAGCTGCTTCGCGACATTGGTGCTGCAGTTTCTCCTGACACCGCGTTCTCGCTGATTCAGGGAATCGAAACCCTAAGCCTTCGCATGGAGCGTCACGTTTCCAACGCCAGCAAGGTGGCCCAGTGGCTTGAGCAGCACCCGCAGGTGAAGAGCGTGAACTACGCGGGTCTTGCTTCCTCGCCATACAACAAGGCTCAGCAGCACTACGCACCAAAGGGTGCTGGTGCCATTGTGTCCTTCGAAATCGTGGGCGGCGTTGAAGCCGGTATCAAGTTCGTAGATGCTCTAGAGCTGTTTAGCCACGTAGCAAACATCGGTGATGTTCGCTCCTTGGTTATCCACCCAGCATCGACCACTCACTCTCAGCTGAGTGAGCAGGATCTTGCCACCACCGGCGTGACCCCTGGTTTGGTTCGTCTATCAATCGGTCTAGAAACTTACGAAGACCTAATTGCAGACCTACAGAAGGGTTTTGCCAAGGCAAAATAATGGACTTTCAGATCTCTGAAGACTCTGCTCCTTCGGAATTCATTTCCGAAGAGCAGCGTCGTCAGCTGGTCGGAAGGCCTCCGGCAACCGGAGCATGGTTGGCCGGTGACCCGCTTGGAGATCGCAAGTTCACATCATCATTTGATCTTGCTTTGGAATCCGGAGCAGTACTCAATCAAGCTCGATTGGCATTTGAAAGCTGGGGCGAACTAAATCCAGATCATTCAAATGCCATTCTGGTCTTGCATGCACTCACCGGAGACAGTCACACGGTCGGAAATTCTTCCAAGGAGCATCCAACCGCCGGTTGGTGGAACGGTGTAATCGGGCCAGGGCTTGCTATCGATACCGATCGGTATTTTGTGATCACCCCAAACGTACTTGGTGGCTGCCAAGGTTCAACCGGGCCATCCTCACTAAACAGTCGCGGCAATGAATATGGCTCGAACTTCCCGCAGCTAACTATTCGCGATCAAGCAAACGCTTTTGTCGAACTTGCCGCCCAGCTCGAAATTGAGAAGTGGTTCGCAATTGTTGGCGGCTCGATGGCGGGCATGCACGCGCTAGAGATGGTCATCGAGAACCCTGAGGTGACTGGGCGTTTGGCGATCTTGGCCGCTCCGCCTTATTCCACTGCCGACCAAATTGCACTGAATACCGTGCAGCTGGAGGCGATTCGTTCAGATAGCAACTTTGCCGATGGCAATTACTACGGAGCTAAGCCAGGATTTGGGCCCCACAAGGGGCTGGCGCTCGCCAGGCGCATGGCACTTTTGAACTACCGCTCCCCGGAGGAACTAAACGAACGCTTCGGCCGCAGTTGGCAGTCCAAGGTGAGCCCGCTTACCGAAAATGGTAAGTATGCGGTTGAGAGCTACTTGGATTTCCACGGCAATAAGTTCGTGCGGCGCTTTGATGCCAACAGCTACATCAGTTTGGTTTCTGCCATGAACTCACACGATGTCGGACGGGGACGTGAATCGGTTGAGTGGGCGCTGCAAAAGATCAGCTGCCCGACCTTGGTTTTGGGCATTGACTCTGACCGATTGTTTCCCATTGCTGGTCAGGAACTAATCGCGAAGCACATCTCCGGCGAGCTTTACGGTGGCGAGCTGCAGGTTATCCAAAGCGAATATGGTCACGATGGCTTCTTGATTGAAATTGAGGAAGTCGGACAAAGACTTGCGGGTCTACTAGCCCTCTAGGCTATGAGTGTGAATTTACTGCGCTCGAAAATTGCCGTTTCCTTCTTTTTTGTATCCTGCGGATCGGCACTTGCTCTCTGGGCAGTGCACATCCCGCTAATCCAAGAAACCGTTGGCATTGACTACTCAACCCTCGGTTTTCTCCTAATGCTCTCCGGTATCGGTGGCTTTGGAGCCATGCAGTTATCGGGTTGGATGATCGACCACGTTGGAGCAAAGACTTCGACCCGCATTGGTGGTGTTGCAGTTGGGTTGTCGCTTTTGGGTCCGGCATTCTCGACCTCCCCCTGGATGCTTGGGCTAGCGATCATGGCGCTGGGCTTGGGTCTTGCCGGTCTTGACGTCACAGTGAATGCCTCAGCACTGCAGGTTGAAAAGGCCAATAAAAAGGCGATTTTCACTTTCTTCCACCTCTTTTGGTCGGTCGGTGGCCTCTTGGGTGCTGGTATTGGCTTTGTAACCATTTCGGCTGGATTTGTGCAATCCCAGACCTTGCCAATTTATGGAGCGCTGCTGTCGATCATTGGATTTTTTATGGCGAACTGGCTATTGCCGGATGAACCAGTTGCAAACAGCGAGAACAAGGTGGCCAACAAGGCTGCCGGCAAGTCGAATCGCAGGGTGCTTGGTTTTGTGGTGCTAGCTGGTCTTATGGCAGCCTCCGGTGCAATCATCGAGGGCGTTGCCCAGGACTGGTCAGCACTCTATTTGAAAGACATTCAAAACGTATCGGTTGCTCTGGCAGCTTGGGGTCTTGCCGCTTTTAACATCGGCATGATTCTGGGTCGAATCTTTATAGACCGAATCGTGGAGCAGCGTGGTCGAGGATTCGTGATTCGCTGGGGAGCACTCTTTAGCGCAGTTGCGATTGGCCTGCAGGCTATCGCTCCAAGTTTTGAAGTATCGCTTTTATTCTGGTTACTTTTGGGTATTGGCATCTCAGGGGTTGTGCCGCAGCTGATTGCCTCGTCTGGCGAAATTGGTGAGGCCTCCCACTCCGGAAGAAACATGGCCAAGGTTGCTGGAATTACTTATGTCGGTGGACTGGCAGGACCATCAATTATTGGTCTTTTGACTCACTCGCTACCGCTTGAAGTTGCAATCGGGTGGGGCTCAGTGCTCGGTATCTTTATCGTGATTTCATATTCACAACTGCAGAAACTTCCAAAATGAGCAAACTTTTTAGCCCGATCCAAATCCGCAACCTGACGGTAAAGAACAGGTTGTGGGTCTCTCCAATGTGCATGTACTCCTGCGAGGACCGTGACGGTGTGGTTGGCGATTTCCACCTGGTTCACCTAGGTGCGAGGGCTCTTGGTGGCGCAGGCTTGGTCATGGCAGAGGCATCGGGCGTGAACGCCGAAGGCCGCATTACCCCATGGTGTCCCGGGATTTGGTCTAACGAGCAGGTTGCGGCCTGGGCCAAGGTGACTAAGTTCATTCACGAGCAAGGTTCTGCTACCGCGATTCAACTTGCTCACGCCGGTAGAAAAGCCAGCACCTATCGCATGCAGTCTGGCTCAGGTTCAGTGCCGCTTGATCAGGGGGGCTGGCAAAGCTACTCGGCAACCGATGAAGCCTTCACCGGATATGCAGCTCCGCGCATGCTTGAGACCGCAGAGATTCCTGGCTTGGTAAATGATTTTGCTAAGGCTGCCGTGAAGGCAGTAGATGCCGGCTTCGATGCCCTGGAGATCCACGCTGCTCACGGTTACCTACTGCACCAGTTTCTGAGCCCTTTGAGCAATAAGCGAAACGACCAATACGGTGGCTCATTGGAAAACCGGGCAAGGTTTTTGCTTGAGGTGTCTGAGAAGGTGCGCGCTGCAATCGGCGAGAGCGTGCCGCTGATGATTCGCTTTAGCGCAACCGACTATGTCGATGGCGGCTGGGACCAACAGCAAACCAATCAGGTTGCGAAATGGGCAAGTGAAGTCGGTGTGGATCTTTTTGATATTTCATCCGGCGGAATTGTCACCGGGGTAAAGATCCCGACCGGTCCGGGCTACCAGGTAGATCTTGCCGAATCTGTCCACGGTGCAACCGGAAGTAATGTTGCTGCCGTTGGGCAGATCACCAGCGCGAGCCAGGCAGAAGAGATTCTTCAGCGCGGCGAGGTAGATGTAATCATGGTTGCACGCGAGTTCTTGCGCGATCCGTTCCTAGGTCTCCGAGCTGCCCACGAACTTGGTGATGAGATTAGCTGGCCGGTTCAGTACGAACGCGGCAAGTGGCCTAACGCCTAGTCGAGTCCTCGATCTCGCCTACTAGCTCCTCAATAATGTCCTCGAGGAATAGGCAGCCGACTATGGTTCCATCGGATGCAAAACTGCGCGCGATGTGAGCACCCGAGCGTCTCATCTGAGCAAGTGCATCCTCAAGCTCTGCGGTCTCTGAAATCGAAATCATCGGGCGCAGCCGCTTGGCAGGAAGTCTTTGCGCCATATCTTCTTCGTTGGCTGCAAGTGCATCCTTGATGTGCCAGTAGCCAACGATGTCACCGGAGGTGCCCAGTACCGGATAGCGAGAGAAGCCGTGCTCGCCCACTGCTAGCTGCAGGTCCTTTGCAGTCGAATCGGTGCTCAAGGTAATTAGCTGGTCAACCGAGACCGCGACATCCAAAACCTTCTTTTCGGTGAACTCAAAGGCCTTCAAGATTGTGCCGGAGTCATCTTCCAGAGTGCCGTGACGGGCCGACTCATTCACGATTCCTTCCACCTCTTCCAAGGTGTAGGCGTTATCTGCCTCATCGCGCGGGGTGAATCGGAACATTCTCAAAATCAAATTGGAAACTGCGTTCAGGGTCAAAACGATCGGGCTGACCAGCTTTGCCACAAAGTAAAGCATCGGAGCCAGCACCAAAGCAGCTTTATCCGGGATAGCAATCGCGATGTTCTTCGGAAGCATTTCGCCCAGCACAACGTGCAAATAGGTAACCAAAACCAGTGCCGTGGTGAATGAAATCACCGAGGTCAGCTCATAAGAAACACCAGCTGCCTTGAGCGGCACTTCCATTAGGTGGTGGATTGAAGGCTCTGCAATCAACAAAATCAAAAGCGAAGAAACGGTGATACCCAGCTGCGCTGTAGCGAGCATCAGAGAGACCTTCTCCATTGCGCGCAGGGTAATTTTTGCAGCTGCATTGCCGGCATCTGCCTTCGGCTCAATCTGAGCGCGGCGTGCTGAAATCACCGCAAATTCGCTACCCACGAAGAATGCATTTGCTGCCAGCAGCACAACCAACCAAATCAGGCCCTGAAGATCGCTATTCATCTTCCACCTCGATTGGTTCGAATCTCACTCGATCGACTCGTCGACCGTCCATGCGAGTAACGGTTAGGAAGCCAGAGGGGATCTTGACCTGGTCACCGGTTACTGGAATCTTTTCCAGTTCGCTCATCATGAAGCCCGATACGGTGTCGTAATCCTCATCCTCGGCAATTAACAGACCGTGCTCTCTAAGTTCTGCCGGTCGCAAGAGTCCCGAGAAAGCAAGCGATCCATCCGAGAACTTAGTTACCGAACTTCGAGCTGTATCGTGCTCATCATCAAGATCACCAACCAGCTCTTCGATCGCGTCCTCAAGTGTCACGATGCCGGCGGTGCCACCGTACTCGTCAATGACTACGCCAAATTGCAGGCCCTTGCCGCGAAGCTGCAAAATCAAGGCATCAAGCGGCATGGTTTCCGGAACCCTGAGTGGCTCAACCATCAGTGCGCCTACTGGAACCTGAGCCCTGCGCTCCAGCGGAATCGTGATGGCACGTTTTAGGTGAACCACACCGACAATGTCGTCTTCATCTTCACCGGCTACCGGGAAGCGGGAGTGTCCAGTGTTGCGAGCAAGCTCAATTAGATCTGCGGCCGATTCTTCCCGCGCCAGCGAGAACATCTTTGGTCTTGGGGTCATCACGTCGTTCGCGTTTAGCGAGGAAAGCGCGATGGTCTTTTCTATAAGTTCTGCGGTGTCTTGCTCCAAAGATCCAAGGTGCGCACTCCTTCGAATCAGAGAAGCTAGCTCCTCTGGGCCGCGCGCCGAGGAAAGCTCCTCCTTGGGCTCAATGCCAAAGCGACGAACCAACCAGTTTCCGTTGGAATTCATCAGGTGAATAAGTGGACCGAATGTCCAAGTAAAGGCGACTTGGAAACCAACCACCAACTTCAAAATCTTTACCGGTTCACTAAGCGCCATGTTCTTTGGCACCAGCTCACCGATTAGAAAGCTAAAGATGGTGGCAATGGTCATTGCGATGGCAACACCAATTGGTTGCAGCAGGTCTTCCCTAAGACCCATATCCAAAAGCCAAGGGCCCAAAAGCCTGGTGAGTGCAGGCTCTGCCACAAAGCCAGTGAGCAGAGTGGTAAGCGTGATACCCAGCTGGGCGGCGGATAGGTGGGTTGAAGTCTTGATAACGGCTCTGATCGGAAGATCTAGGCCTTTTTTGCCCGAGTCGCGCAGTTTTTCTAGTTCAATTCGCTCAACGCTTATTAGGGAAAATTCGCTTGCTACAAACAGTCCGGTGCCGATTGTGAGGAGAACGCCGACGGCTAACAGCAGGTAATCGGACATCTACCGATCCTGGCTTTCGCTGCGTTTACTGGGCTCCATATTCTAGAAACACTATAGCCTTCCGCTCGGGTAGACTGGGAAGCGGTTTAAAAGGATTCGTTCAAAGGGGCACCCTTGTCGTCAACCGACAATCACTCATCCGAAGCAGATTTTGGCGCAAACGAATGGCTAGTTGCAGAAATGTACGGCCAATGGCTCGAAAACCC